>CAYVTB010000055.1:0-12565 GCA_964454365.1 uncultured Bacteroides sp.
AGGGCATGAGAACGTCGATCTGAGGCTGAGCGAAGGCGGTGAGTTCGGCGATTTCCTGACGCATGGGCTCGGTGTAGGCCTGGCGGAGACGGTTGAGAAGGTCGTAGACGCCCTCGGGGTTCTTGGCCATGGTGCGCTTGAGCGAGTGGGTGGCATAGTCGGGCGAGCCGAGGAGACCGGCAAGCCGGCGGCGGAGCTCGGCGATGCGGGCCATGATCTCGACATTATTATATTCGCCGGAAGTGTTGCGGCCCGAGTAGAGACGCCACATCTTCTCGCGGAGGTCGCGACGCGAAGAGTATTTCATGAAAGCCATGTAGACGGGCTGGTCGAGGGTGAAAAGGTACTCTCCGGGACGGCCCTTGGCAGCGGCGGCATCGCGGGCGGCGTCGATCGACGAGGCGGGAAGGCCTTCGAGGTCATCGGCACCGAGCCAGATTTCGTAGGTACCCATTTCCTTGAGGACATTCTGGCCGAAGCGGGTCGTGAGCTCGGAAAGCTCGGCAGAGATCTTGCGGAAAGTCTCGCGGTCCTCGCCTTCGAGGGCGGCGCCGTTGAGGGCAAAGGAGTCGTAGCTGTTCTGAAGGAGCATCTGCTGCTCGGGAGTGAGGTCGAAGGCGGCGCGGCCGTCATAGACTGCCTTGACGCGCTTCCAGAGGCCTTCGTTGAGGATGATCGAGGTCGAGTAGTCGCTGAGCTTGGGCGAGATGCGGAGGGAGATTTCCATCATCTCATCGTCGGCTTCGGCAGAGAGAAGTGGATAGAAAACGTTGAGGACACGGTTGAGGTCCTGACCGACGTTTTCGAGAGCAACGATGGTATTTTCGAAGGTCGGAGCTTCGGGGTTGGAGACGACAGCATCGATCTCGGCACGGGCGAGGTCGATTCCGCGATCGATGGCGGGCTCCCACATGCTGTTGTCAATCGACTTGAAGGGAGGGGTGCCGTGGACGGTGTTGAATTGTTCAAAGAAGATGTTCTGAGCTTGTGTCATAAACGTAAATGACAGTAAAAGAAGTGTAAGTATTTTTTTCATCGGTGAAGTGATGTGGATTTCGTGAACGCAAATTTACTATTTTTCTTTGAGAATGGGAAAAAATGGCGTAACTTTGCGGCGGTTTTAAGGTTTTCTGCTATAAAACAGCAGGTACAATTTATATAAATCAATCAGGTAAAAAAGAAATCACATTATGAGTATTACCGGAGCTCTAAATCTGCGCCCAAAGTTATGGAGCGCTCTGAGCCATTACACACCGCAGCGCTTTCGTGATGACATAGTTGCAGGTATCGTAGTGGGTATCGTAGCTTTACCGCTTGCCATCGCATTCGGCATCGCGTCGGGTGTCAGTCCCACAATAGGTCTAATCACGGCCATCATCGGCGGATTCATGGTGTCGGCCTTCGGCGGCTGCTCGGTCCAGATCGGCGGTCCTACCGGCGCGTTCATCATCATCGTATATAATATCATAGCACAGTTTGGCTTGACGGGCCTCGCCGTAGCGACGGTCATGGCAGGTATCATTCTAGTGATGATGGGTCTTTTCAGATTGGGAACCGTCATCAAGTTTATCCCCTATCCTATCGTGGTAGGATTCACGGCGGGTATCGCGCTGACCATCTTCTCGACACAGATAAATGACTTCCTCGGCCTGGGGCTGACCGATATTCCGGGCCAGTTCATTCCCAAGTGGGGCCTGTTCCTGCGCAATCTGGGCGCTACCGATCTTGCAACCCTTGTCACGGGCCTGGTATCTCTCGGCATCATCATCGGCGCACCTTATATCTCAAAGAAATTGCCCGGTGCGCTGCTCGCCATCATTCTTGTCACCCTCGGATCGTGGCTGCTGTCGATGTATACCGACTGGTATGCCGTGGAGACAATCGGAGACCGCTTCGGCGACATGCCGACCGATATTCCGCGCCCCCACGGATTTGTGCTTGACATGGCGACCATCAACCTGTTGCTGCCCTCGGCGTTCACGATCGCCGTATTGGGTGCAATCGAGTCGCTGCTGTCGGCCACGGTAGCCGACGGTGTCACCGGTTCGCGCACCAATTCCAACACGGAACTCATCGGCCAGGGCTTGGCCAATATCACCGTCCCCTTCTTCGGCGGTATTCCCGTAACCGGTGCTATCGCGCGCACGATGACCAACATCACCAATGGCGGCCGCACTCCCGTAGCCGGCATCGTTCATGCGCTCGTGGTGTTGCTGATCTTCCTGTTCCTGATGCCTCTCATTAATTATATACCGATGGCAACCTTGGCGGCTGTACTTATCATCACGGCCTACAACATGAGCGGCTGGCGCACGATCATCGGCATCTTCCATGCACCGAAGAGCGACATCTCGGTGCTCATGGTGACCTTCTTCCTCACGGTAATATTTGACCTTACCATCGCAATCGAAATCGGCCTGCTGCTGGCAATCGTCCTTTTCCTGCGCCGCGTAATGGAAAACACGGAGGTGAAGGCCTATTCGGGCCAGCTTGACGTGAACGACGGCACGGACAGCCCGACTCATGAAGTGCTCGACGTGGCCAAGGGCGTGAGCGTCTACGAAATCGACGGCCCGTTCTTCTTTGGCATCGCGACCAAGTTTGACGAACTGATGCGCACGAGCATGGCAGAAAAGCCGCTCGTGAGAATCATCCGCATGAGAAAAGTGGCGTTTATAGACGCGACAGGCCTTCACAACCTTGAGATCCTGATCAAGTCGTCGCAGAGCGAGGGCATCCATGTGGTGCTGTCGGGTGTAAGGCCCGGAGTAAAAGAAGCACTCGATCATGCGGGCATCGACAAGCTGATTGGAGAGGATCATATCTGTGACCACATCACCAAGGCAGTCGTGATGGCCAATTCTATTGCCTCGGCATCAGGCATTAGCAAAAAGGTTTAATTTATCGCATTTTTTAACACTTCCGATATATATCTTATAATCAGCTGAATAAAATAAATTAAAGGCCTATTAAAGTAAAAAATAATTAAAAATAGGTCAAAATATTTTTTCAGTCCAAAATAAAGATATAACTTTGTGCAGTTTTTGAAGCACTAAACAATTGTTTAACTATTTAATCAAAAAAGAAAATGAAAAAGTTAGTTCTTTTACTTGCTGTTGCTTTCAGCGTATCTCTCGTATCTTGCGGTGGTGAAAAGAAGGCTGAAGAAGCTGCTGCTTGCGATACCCCCTGCTGCGAAGTAGTTGAAGAAGCTGTTGCCGTTGAAGCAGAACCCGCTGCTGAAGGCGAAGCTACCGAAGCTGCTGAAGGCGAAGAGGCTCCCGCTGCTGAAGCTACCGAAGCTCCCGCTGCTGAATAAGCATAAGCTGACAGTACGAAGTAAAAGTCGACCCCGAGGGCCGGCTTTTCTTCGTTTAAAGGGGTTGTTAATATCCCTCCAGAGAAAGATTTATTATGGGACAGACACTTCATAATCAGTAGCATTAACTAATTTTAACTCATTTACGCGTCATTTTTCCGTAACTTTGGCGTCTAATATAGCAAGAATAAAAAAATACAAAAACATATTCATCCTTACTAATCTTTTATGAATAAAATCTTTAAAAGCGGTCTCGCCCTGCTGACAGGGTTAATGGCCGCGATGAGCGTATCGGCCCAGGATGCCGTACCCTCTCAGCTGCCCCCGATGCCGGTTGACCCGGCAGTGAAAGTGGGAGTCCTCCCCAACGGACTGACCTATTACATCCGCCACAACGAGAACCCCAAGGGCCAAGCCGACTTTTTCATCGCACAGAAGGTAGGTTCCATCCTTGAAGAAGAGAACCAGCGCGGTCTCGCCCACTTCCTGGAACACATGTGCTTCAACGGCACAGAGAATTTCCCGGGCAAGGGCATCATCAACTGGCTCGAAAGCATCGGTGTGAAATTTGGCTACAACCTGAACGCCTATACCTCGGTTGACGAAACCGTCTATAACATTTCCTCAGTACCCGTGACCCGCCAGAGCGTGCAGGACTCCTGCCTGCTGATCCTCCACGACTGGTCATGCGCGCTGACGCTCGACCCTGCTGAAATCGATGCAGAACGCGGTGTAATCCACGAAGAATGGCGTCGCACCAACGTTGGCCAGATGCGTATCCTGGAGAAACTGCTTCCCGTAGTCTATCCCAACAACAAATACGGCGAACGCCTCCCCATCGGTACAATGGATGTAGTTGACAACTTCCCTCCCCAGGCCATCATCGACTACTATCACACCTGGTACCGTCCCGACCAGCAGGCAATCATCGTTGTAGGTGATATCGATCCCGCCTACATCGAGAACAAGATCGTAGAGATGTTCTCGCCGATCGCCATGCCCGAGAATGCCAAGGAACGCTACTATGTTCCCGTAGAAGACACTCCCGGCACTATCTATGCCATCGGCAGCGATCCCGAAATGACCGCTCCGGTAGCTCTCGTAATGTTCAAGTTTGACGAACTGATTCCCCGTGAAATCCGTAACACGCAGATGTTCTACGGCATCGAGTTTGCCAAGTCGATGATCACCGACATGCTCAACACCCGCCTGAGCGACCTTGCCAACAAACCCGACGCACCCTTCGCGCAGGCAAGCGTTGATATCGACAACTTCTTCCTCGCATCGACCAAGGACGCCCTCACCATGCAGGTTGTAGGCAAAGGCAATGACCTGACCGAAGGCGTTGCCGCAGCTTACCGCGAACTGCTCCGCGCCCTGCGCGGCGGCTTCACCCCCGGTGAATACGAGCGCGCCACAGCCGAGCTGCGTTCACGCTACCAGCGTCTCTATGACCAGCGTAACGATACAAAGAACACAGCATACGCCCGCGAATATGTCCGCGCATTTGTTGACAACGATCCCATCCCCGGTATCGAAGTTGAAAAGCAGATCTATGACATGCTGTCACAGATGCTCCCTGTAGAACAGATCAACGGTCTCCTCGGCGAACTGGTCAGCGATGACAACCGCGTAGTGCTGATGCTGCTTCCCGAAGGCGAAGGCTTCACCACCCCGACCGATGCACAGGTAAGCGCCGCTCTCGCAGCAGTAGATGCCGAGACTATCGAACCCTACAAGGACGAAGTGCGCACCGATCCTCTCATTCCCAATCTTCCCGCACCCGGCGTAATCGCCTCGCAGCGTCACCTGGACGAGTGGGATGCCACGGAATACACCCTGGGCAACGGCATCAAGGTAATCGTGAAGCCCACCCAGTTCAAAGAAAATGACATCCAGCTCTATGCAGTCGCCAAGGGCGGTTTCACCGTAGAAGGTCCCGAGGCAGCCGCATCGATCGTCTTCCTCCCCTACTCGATGTCCAACCACGGCCTGGGCGAATACTCCAACAGCGACCTGGCCAAGTATCTCCAGGGCAAGCAGGTTGCACTCAACGTCAATATCACCTCGCTGAGCCGCCAGGTCAGCGGTGTCACCACCATCCAGGATCTTCCCACGCTGATGGAGCTCCTCTATGCCAACTTCACGGAGTACAACATCACTCCCGACGAATTCACCGCCATCCAGAACATGATCAAGGGCATACTTGCCAACCAGGAATCTACCCCGGACTATGCCTTCCAGTCGCTGGTGATGAAGACCCTCTACAAGAGCGCAGCCGAGCAGGCTATCAGCACCGCTATCGTTGAAGCAGCCGACCGCGACATCACCCTCAACATCATCCACCGCATGCTCGCCAACCCGGCAGACTTCACTTTCTGCTTCACCGGCAACATCGACGTTCCCGCCTTCGAGGAACTGATGAAGCAGTATATCGCCACTCTCCCCACCGGCGCATCAGTAGCTTACGAGCCCAAGGCCGACTTCGAACCCGTCGGCGGCATTGACAAGGTTGAAAAGAGCATAACAATGGCTACTCCCCAGACCTGGGCATTCTACTACATCGGCGGCTCAAACGAGTTCACCGCAAGAGAACAGGCTATCGCCTCGATGGTTGCCCAGATCATGAGCACCCGTCTTCTCAACAAGGTGCGTGAAGAAATGGGCGCCACCTATTCAATCGGTGCCAGCGGCACACTGCGCCGTCTCGGCGAAAAGAACGTCCTTTACCAGATCGCTACTCCGATGAAGCCCGAAATGCGCGACGAAGTATTCGCAGCCATCGACGAAATCATCTCGGAAATGCGTGAAAACGTTACCGCCGAAGAGCTGAACCCCGTGCGTGAATACATGATCAAGAACGCCGCCAGCGATCTTGAAGAGAACGACGAATGGGCTGAAGCAATGGGCGACGCCACCCTCAACGGTGTCAACACCCTCCTGGGCAGAGCCGAAATGCTGGCTTCCATCACTCCCGAGGATATCATGTTCTTCTGGAGCAAGATCCTCTCGCAGGGTAACCGCCAGATCATCATCCTGAACCCCGCTGAATAATACAGTATCCAACAGATACCTCAACACCCCGCAGGCCGGTGCCCGCGGGGTGTTTTTTTTATCTAAAAAAAGTACTATCTTTGCAGAACGTGCAAAACCAACCATAGGAAAAATTATGAGACTTAACGGACGCAGGACGAGCAATAACGTTCAAGACCGCCGGGGATTCTCGGGGCGCACCGTCGGGATAGGCGGCGGTATCGTAGGTGTAATCATCGTCGCAGCCGTGACGCTGCTGAGCGGCGGCGGTATAGGCGACGTAATCGGCAACCTGATGGGCAACGAAATGATGAACGGAGCCATGACCACGACGCGCACACCCGATGCCGAGGACGAGCGACTTGCAAGACTTGCCTCGCAGGTGCTGGCCGGGACAGAGGACGTGTGGACCGAGGAATTCCGCCGCCAGGGCTGGGGCGAGTATGAGTGCCCCAAGATGGTGTTCTATACCGGCACGGTAAACTCGGGCTGCGGGACAGCGTCGTCACAGGTGGGCCCGTTCTACTGCTCGGCCGACCAGACGGTCTACATCGACCTTGACTTTTTCCGCGACATGGAGTCGACGCTGGGCGCCGGCGGCGACTTTGCCTATGCCTATGTGATTGCTCACGAGGTGGGTCACCACGTCCAATATCTGCTCGGGACGCTTGATGCGGCCCATAACCGCATGGCGCAGGTCGACCGCGTAACTTCCAATCAGATCAGTGTGAGACTGGAGCTGCAAGCCGATTTTTATGCCGGAGTGTGGGCCAACAGGGACAATGCCATGTTTGGGTCGCTCGAGGAAGGAGATCTCGAGAAAGCGATCAACACGGCTTCGCGCATCGGCGACGACTATCTTCAGCGGAAGGCCACGGGCACGGAACAGCCCGAGTCGTTCAACCACGGACGCTCGAGCCAGCGCGTTAAGTGGTTTACCCGCGGATTCAACACCGGCGATCCACTGGCCGGCGACACCTTCTCCCCGTCCTATTCAAGTCTATGAATTACGAAGCAAAATACATGGCGCGGGCTCTCGAGCTCGCGGCTCACGGGCGCGGGTACACGTCGCCCAACCCGATGGTAGGAGCCGTGATAACGGCGCCCGACGGGCGCATCATAGGCGAGGGTTACCATCGCAAGTGTGGCGAAGGGCATGCCGAGGTAAAGGCAATAGCATCGGTCAAAGAAGCTGATCGCGCGCTGCTGAAAGAGTCGACCATGTATGTTACCCTGGAGCCGTGCTCCCACTACGGCAAGACGCCGCCATGTGCCAAGCTGATTATCGATACCGGTATTCCGCGCGTGGTTGTCGGGGCGCCTGATCCCTTCAAAGAAGTGGCCGGGCGCGGAATAGCCATGTTGCGCGGAGCGGGTATCGAAGTGATCGAGGGCGTGATGGCTGAAGAATCGCGGTCGCTGAACGCGCGCTTCATGACCGCGCATGAGCAACAGCGGCCGTGGGTGACGCTGAAGTGGGCCATGAGCACCGACGGATTTCTCGACAGCGACCGGCCGAACGGGACTCCGGAACGGTTCTCGACGATGCTGACATCGACGATCGTACACAGGACGCGCTCGCTGCACGACGCAATCCTTGTCGGCTCGGGAACGGTGCTTGCTGACAATCCGCGTCTCGACTGCCGCCTGTGGCCCGGCCGCAGCCCGCAACCTGTCATAGCTGACCGCCGCGGAAGGTTGAAGGATGCTGACATCAATACCACGCTCAAACCGCTGATCGCAAGCAGCTGCGAGACCGTCGACCAACTGCTGCAAGACCTTTACAGCCGTGGCATCACATCAGTATTAGTAGAGGGGGGAGCCACTATGCTGCAGGCATTTATCGATGCTGGGCTCTGGGACGTGGCCGTGGTGGAGACATCGCCGATAATCCTCGGCGAAAGAGGACGCGCGGTGGCACCTGTGTTGTCAAAGAAGGCGTCAGCCGTTTTCCCTATAGGCCCCAACACGCTGAAGATTTACAGCAACAATGCTCTATTCAGCGTTAAAAACCTATAAAAACACATATATTGATGCATTTTGTCCCCCTCGGGTTGCCCTACATTTGCCGCGAAGTTATAACTTTGCATCTTGAAATATAATATTCATCATGATTAAAAGGCTTGCAATATATTTTGCTATTGTCGGTGCGTGCATCTCAGTCGGCTCGTGTAACAAGTCGGAAGAAGATGTGAGACAGACGGCAACCTCGGCTGCAGTAAGCGGTTTCTATTTCCAGAAGGACGACAGCGTGCTGGCCAACCTTGACTCGGTTTTCTTCTCGATCGACCTCGTCAGAGGACTGATTTTCAACGCCGACTCAATGCCGGTCGGCACCGACGTCACCCACCTTATCCCACAGATCTCGACATTCAACGGCTGTGCCGAAGCGCTGCTTACCGTGACACGCGCCGGAAAAGCCGACACGACCTACAACTATCTGACCAATCCCGGCGATTCGATCGACTTCACCAACCCGGTGAAACTGCGCATCACGTCGCCCGACGGCCTGACAACGCGCGACTATACGATCAACGTCAACGTGCACAAGGTTGACGCCGACTCGCTCGAATGGTCGAGAGTTGACCGTCGCACCCTGCCGTCGCTGTACCCCTACCCGACGAAGCAGCACACCGTGCGCGGCGGAGATGCCCTTTACTGCCTGACAGAATATGCAGGCAAATACTGCCTCGCAACGCTCGAGAACGACCTGATGTCGCTCAACGGTCCGTCGCCTGACCTGGGCACATGGAACAAGGTCGAGATCACGTTCCCGACCACTCCGCTGATCGACACATTCACCGCCACGATAGACGGACTCTACATCATCGGCGACGACACGATGCTCTACCGCTCAACCGACGGAGGGGCAAGCTGGAGCGCAACAGGCATGGCATGGAGCTGGATCTATGGCGAATACGAGGAGCAGCTTGTTGGATACAACAACGCCGGCAAGGTGCAATCCTACCCCTCGGGTCGCGAAATGACTCTTCCCGAAGGCATGCCCGTGAGCGGCACATCGACTCCCAACACCTATAATTTCACGATGAGCTATGTGCCCCAGATGCTGATTGTCGGCGGCCGCCGCGCAGACGGCTCATTCTCGCCCGACACATGGGGATATGACGGCAAGTCATGGGCCCGCGTGTCGAAACGCGCCCTTCCCAAAGGTATAGAATATCCTGCCGTGGCAGCATATTATACATTCAAGACAGGCAGTGACTGGAACGTCACGACCTTCCCGACGCTGGTATTGATCGGCGGCCGCCATGAAGACGGCACCATCAATACGACGGTCTATATCTCAAACGATTACGGTTTCAACTGGTCAAAGGCCGGTGACAAACTTCAGTTGCCGTCCTACATCCCGGCAATGTACTCGTCGCAGGCAATCGTGATTTCCTCGACACTGCGCGCCGATGTCTATGTGCCGAAGATCAGCAAGCCGATTGAAACCTGGGAGTGTCCCTATATCTATCTCTTCGGCGGCGTGAACGCCGAGGGCAACACGTCCAACAATGTGTGGCGCGGAGTTATCAACCGCTTAAAATTCAAACCGGTAGAATAAACGATGCTGCGCAGAACGCTCATATCAGTCATCATAGCCCTGAGCGGAGCATGCTGTCACCAGCATGCGTCGGCCCAGGGTGCCGTGGCTCCCTACAAGTTTGACTTCGGGGCTGGGCTGGGCATGAGCGGCTATATTGGCGACGCCAACTCGAGCAATCCTTTCAGGCATGCCGGCTTCACGGGAGACCTGGCGGCGCGCTATATCATCGATACACGATGGGCGCTGCGCGCGTCGCTGATGATGGCCGGCCTGAGCGGAAACACGGCCGACATGAGCAACGTGCTGCCCAACGGAGCGGAGTTCAGCTTCACGTCGACGGTCTATGACCTGACCGTCAGAGGCGAGGCCAATTTCTTCAACTACGGTATTGGCGAGACATACAAACGCTTGCGGCGGTGGACTCCTTATCTGGCCCTGGGCGTGGGATTCTCCATAGCTTCGGGCAACGGACACACGGCGGTGGCACCGACATTGCCGATGGCATTCGGCTTCAAGTTCAAGCCCAAGGAAAGGATAAACCTCTTTGCGGAGTTTTCCATGACGAAGGTTTTCACGGACCATGTCGACGGCACGATTGCCGACCTGAATCTCATCAAGACAGATTTTTATAAAAATACCGACTGGGTATCGCGCCTGACGGTAGGAATATCATACGAATTCGGCAAGCGCTGCGAGGCCTGCCACTATGTAGATTAAGCCATGAATATCCCCCCGACACTTGACCTCACCCGTGTTCCGGCACATGTAGCCGTGATAATGGACGGCAACGGACGCTGGGCAGTCGCCCGTGGACTCGACCGTTCGGCAGGTCATGCCGAGGGCGTGACCACGGTGCGCAAAATCACAGAAGCGGCTTCGGAACTGGGCGTGAAGTATCTGACGCTCTACACGTTCTCGACCGAAAACTGGAACCGGCCTCAGACGGAGGTCGACGCGCTGATGCACCTGATTGTAGTGGCTATCGAGCGCGAGACACCCGACCTTATAAAGAATAATGTGTCGCTGCGCGTGATCGGCGACATCGAGCGCATGCCCGAAGAAGCACGCCGCCGTCTGCAGCAATGTATCGCAGACACGTCGCACTGCACGGGACTCACCCTGGTGCTCGCGATCAGCTACTCGGCACGCTGGGACATTGTCAACGCGAGCCGGAAGATAGCCGAAGAGGTAGCCGCCGGGCACCTCGATCCTTCAAAAATCGACAGCGGCACGATATCGGAGCGGTTGTCGACCGCTTTCATGCCCGATCCCGATCTCCTCATCCGCACAGGCGGAGATTTCCGCGTCAGCAATTACCTGCTGTGGGAAATCGCTTACACAGAGATATTTGTCACCCCTACATACTGGCCCGACTTTACCAAGGAAGACTTTGCCGGAGCAATCGCCGACTATCAGCAGCGGCAGCGCCGATTCGGTCTCACCGGAGCCCAAGTAACTGAAAGCCTATGAACACAACCCACGTTATGCGTCATAAACTGCTATATATACTCACAGCCCTGGCCTGCTGGCTGACAACGGCCAACGCCTCGGCTCAACTGACGAACGACACGATATACTCGCCGGCCGTGATCTACTCAACGATGCCCCGCACCTATGAAATCGCGGGTATCACGGTGGAAGGCACCCGCAATTATGATCCCGAAATAGTGCTCGGGTATGCAGGTATCCGCGTGGGCGAGCGACTGACGATTCCCGGCACGGACATCACGCAGGCAACCAAGCGACTGATGCGCCAGGGCCTTTTCCAGCAGGCACGATTCATTCTCGATAAAACCGTCGGCGACAAGGCGTGGCTCATACTGCAGGTAACTCCGCAGCCCCGCATCTCGCAGGTCAACTACATAGGCATGAAAAAGGGCGAGCGCGAGGAACTCCAGAATCGCCTCAACCTGATGAAAGGCAATCAGATAACCCAGAATATCGTGAACCGCGCGAAGCTGATCGTCGAAAAATTCTTCAAAGACAAGGGTTTCTCCAACGCAGCCGTCAACATCACTCTTCACGAAGACCTCTCGGCTCCGGGCGAGATGATCGTTGATATCGCCGTGGACAAGCGCGACAAAATGCGCGTCCACCGCATTTACATAAACGGCAACGAAGTGCTGAGCGACAACAAGATCCAGCGCGTGATGAAGAAGACCAACGAGAACGGCAAGATTCTCAACCTGTTCCGTCAGAAAAAATTTGTCCGCAGCGACTATGCCAATGACCTTAACCTTATCATTAAGAAATATAATGAATTAGGCTACCGCGATGCCCGTATCGTGGCCGACAGCGTGGTGCAGTACAGCGATAACCGCGTTGACGTGTATATCACGATCGACGAAGGCCAGCGCTACTATATCAAGGATATTTCATGGGTAGGCAACACGCTGTATCCCACTGAATTACTGAATAACTTCCTGGGTATGCAGCCGGGCGACGTCTACAACCAGACGCTGATGAACAAGCGACTGACCGAAGATGACGACGCTGTCTCCAACCTCTACATGGACCGCGGCTATCTGTTCTATGACCTCGTTCCGATCGAGCGCGAGGTGTCGGGGGACAGCATCTCGCTCGAAATGCGCATGGTGGAAGGCCCGCAGGCCCGCATCAACAACGTGATTATCAACGGTAACGACCGTCTTTATGAGAAGGTT
>CAYVTB010000056.1:0-1168 GCA_964454365.1 uncultured Bacteroides sp.
TGATGAAGCACCTCCAGGGTGGCGTGAAGAAAGGCGCATTTGACGAGGCTGAGGCAGAACGCCGCTTCAACGCCTGGAAACAGAAGAAACTAGCCAAGGTTGACTCGCTGAAAGCCGATATGGCCGACCGCAAGCAGCTTGCCGCCAAAGAGCGTTTTGAAGCCGAAGCCGCCAAGAACAAGGCCAAGGCCGAGGAAGTAGCCAAGAAGAAAGCCGAGCTCGCCGCCGCTAAGGCCGAAGCAGAGGCTGCAGCTGCCGCCGAAAACGCCGACGCAGCCGAGGCTACCGAAGCACCCGCAGCTGAATAAAGCACCCCGCTTTTCAGGCAGCGAAAGAACTTTTCATCAAGGGGGTGTGTCGGCAATGCCTGACACACCCCCTTAATGCTTGAAATCCCCCATACACCATTAATAAACATCTACCCTTCACTTCCATGAAGAAATTTCCGGAATATTCAGGCCTTTCGCTGCCTGACGTAAATAAAGAGATGCTCAAGGCATGGACCGACGAGAATCTTTTCGAACGCAGTATCGAAATCCGCGACGGCGCGCCGTCATTTGTATTCTTTGAAGGGCCGCCTTCGGCCAACGGTATGCCCGGTATTCACCATGTAATGGCCCGTACTATAAAGGATATTTTCTGCCGTTACAAGACCATGAAGGGCTTCAAGGTAAAGCGCAAGGCCGGCTGGGATACCCACGGCCTTCCCGTCGAGCTCGGAGTGGAAAAGAATCTCGGAATCACCAAGGAGGATATCGGTCACAAGATATCGGTAGATGACTATAACGACGCCTGCCGCAAGGAGGTTATGAAATATACCCGCGAGTGGGAGACTCTCACCAAATCGATGGGTTATTGGGTCGACATGAACGATCCCTACATCACTTATGACAACCGGTATATCGAAAGTGTATGGTGGCTGCTTGCTCAGCTTTATTCAAAGGGTTATCTTTACAAGGGTTATACCATTCAGCCTTATTCGCCGGCTGCCGGCACAGGCTTGAGCTCTCATGAGCTCAATCAGCCAGGTTGCTACCGCGATGTAAAGGATACGACTTGTATAGCCCAGTTTGAAGTGCTTGATCCCAAGCCGGAAATGACAGGGTGGGGGAAGCCCTACTTTATCGCATGGACTACAACACCGTGGACATTGCCTTCAAACACGGCA
>CAYVTB010000056.1:1268-12493 GCA_964454365.1 uncultured Bacteroides sp.
GGTATCGTGCATATTGCAGGTACATTCGGCGCCGATGACTTGCGTGTTTCAGTTCAGAACGGTATCCCTCCGATGGAATTGATCAACAAGGCAGGCAAAGTGTGCCCCATGGTCGATCTTCAGGGCAAGTTCTACATGCTTGACGATCTTGATGCTGACTTTGTAAAGGAACGTGTCAACGTTGAAGCCTATAAGCCCTGGGAAGGCAAGTTCGTGAAAAATGCCTATGATCCCACCAAGACCGATGCAGATATGAGCCTTGATGTCGAGATCTGCCTCTGGCTCAAGGAACAGGGTTTGCTGTTCAAAAGCGAGAAACATACCCACAGCTACCCTCACTGCTGGCGCACTGACAAACCTGTGATATACTATCCTCTTGACTCATGGTTTATCAAGTCAACGGCCGCGCGCGAGCGTCTGATGGCTCTTAACGAAACTATCAAGTGGAAGCCTGCTTCGACCGGTAGCGGCCGTTTTGGAAAGTGGCTCGAAAATCTCCAGGACTGGAACCTTTCCCGTTCACGTTACTGGGGCACACCGCTGCCCATCTGGCGCACGGAAGACGCATCTGAAGAAATGATCATCGACTCGGTGCAGAAGCTTTATGATGAGATAGACAAGGCTGTCGCAGCAGGCTTTATGAAGAGCAACCCGCTGCGTGACAAGGGTTTCAAGCCCGGTGATTATTCAGCTGAAAACTACAAACTTATCGACCTCCACCGTCCCTATGTCGACGATATCGTGCTGGTTTCACCCTTGGGTAAGCCGATGAAACGCGAGCTCGATCTTATTGACGTGTGGTTTGACAGCGGCTCGATGCCTTATGCCCAGCTTCATTATCCTTTTGAGAACAAGGATGCTTTTGATAACGGCGAAGTGTTCCCGGCCGACTTTATTGCCGAAGGTGTCGACCAGACCCGCGGTTGGTTCTTCACGCTCCATGCTATCGCAGGCATGATCTTTGATCGCGTGGCCTACAAGGCTGTTGTTTCCAATGGTCTTGTGCTCGACAAGAACGGTAATAAGATGTCGAAGCGTCTCGGGAATGCTGTCAATCCCTTCGAGGCTATTGATCAACTCGGCAGCGACCCTGTGCGCTGGTACATGATTGCCAACTCGTCGCCCTGGGATGACTTGAAATATGACCCCGCGGGTGTATCGGAGGTTGGTCGCAAGCTGTTCTCGACACTTTATAACACTTATTCTTTCTTTGCTCTCTATGCCAATGTCGACGGTTTCACGGGCGATGAACCTCAGGTTCCTGTCGAAAAACGTCCCGAGATTGACCGCTGGATTATCTCGCTGCTCAATTCTCTTATAGTGACCGTTGACGAGTCGCTGGCAGATTATGAGCCTACAAAGGCAGCGCGTGCAATCAATGATTTCGTGCTCTATAACCTGTCGAACTGGTATGTGCGCCTCAATCGCAAACGTTTCTGGGGTGGTGGCCTCACGGAAGACAAGCTTGCCGCTTATCAGACACTTTATACCTGTCTTGTGACGCTGTCAAAGCTTATAGCTCCTGCCGCGCCTTTCTATGCCGACCGTCTTTATCGTGACCTTACGGGCGGCGCCCAAGCCCAGTCGGTACACCTCGATCTGTTCCCTGTGGCAGATACCAAGCTTATCGATCCCGAGCTGGAGCAGCGCATGGAAATCGCTCAGAAACTTACCTCGATGGTGCTTTCGCTTCGTCGAAAGGTCAATATCAAGGTGCGCCAGCCCTTATCGACCCTTATGGTTCCCGTAGCCGACGATGCAACGCGCAAGATGATCGAATCAATCGCCGGTATTCTCCTGCCCGAAATCAATGTCAAGAATCTCAAGCTCGTGAGCAACGAGGACGGGGTGCTGGTCAAGCGCGTGAAGCCCGATTTCAAGAAACTCGGCAAGAAGCTCGGCAAGCAGATGAAGGCAGCCGCTGCAGCGCTGTCCACTCTCGACGCCCACACAATTGCCCGACTTGAGCGCGAAGGTTTCATTGATCTCGATCTTGACGGCACATCAACCCGTATCGAGGCTGCTGACGTAGAAATTATCTCAGAGGATATTCCCGGCTGGCTCGTAGCCAATGAAGGTGCATTGACCGTTGCTCTGGATGTTACAATTACTCCCGAGTTGCGCCTTGAAGGTTATGCCCGTGAAATAGTGAACCGAGTGCAGAATATCCGCAAGGAACGTGACTATGACATTACCGACCGTATTAACCTCGTATTTGCTCCTGACGTTATGTTGCAGGAAGTTCTTGACGGGACCGGTAACTACATTGCTTCGCAGGTCCTTGCCGAGTCGATTGCTACCGACACCGCAGTTGCAGAGAATCCCGAAGCAGTGGAACTTGATATCGAGGGACTTAATGTAAAAGTCTTAATAACATTAGCATAACACCGTTATGGCAGAAAAACTCAGATATTCCGACGAGGATCTCGAAGAATTCCGCGGAATCATAAATGACAAGCTTGAAAAGGCGATGCATGAGTATGAGCATCTGCGCGAAATGCTGACCAATGACGGCGGCAACGACACAAGCGATACTTCGCCTACTTTCAAGGTTCTTGAGGAAGGCGCCGGCACCCTCGGAAAAGAGGAAGCCGCGCGGCTCGCCGAGCGTCAGCGGGTGTTTATCAATCACCTGCGTGCTGCTCTTGTCAGAATTGACAACAAAACTTACGGAGTGTGCCGCGTGACCGGCAAGCTCATTCCTAAAGAACGCCTGCGAATAGTGCCCCACGCCACAACCAGCGTTGAGGGCAAAGAACTTCAACAGAAAAAGAAATAATCTTTGCCGCCGGCAGAAACATAGAGTTTATTGCCGGCGGCCTCTATACCTCAATGAATCAAGATACTGAAAAGCGTCACAACGGGCTTTTGGCTATTGCCGTGGCCCTGGGTGTGATTTTTCTTGACCAGCTTCTGAAGATCTGGGTCAAGACGTCGTTTTACCTCGGTGAAAGCCTTGAGATACTGCCTTTCTTTGAGCTACGTTTTGTGCAGAACAACGGTATGGCGTTCGGCATGGAGCTTGGAAGCAAGTTGTTGCTGACAGGTTTCCGTATCATCGTAGTCGCTCTGCTGATATGGTATATCATGAAATTGCTGAAACGCCCGGGTCTGAACCGCGGGTATCTTGTGACCCTGGTGCTGATTGCTGCAGGCGCCGGCGGTAATATAATCGACTGTGTTTTTTACGGCGAGATTTTCAATAATCCGATGCCACCGCAAGTCGCGTCATTTGTACCTTGGGGAGAAGGGTATTCTACGTTGTTCCAAGGATATGTGGTTGATATGCTCTATTTCCCGCTTTTCCATTTCACATGGCCGTCGTGGGTTCCCGGGCTTGCCGGCTCGACGTTTTCTTTTTTTGATCCCGTTTTCAATCTTGCCGACTCGTCAATTACAATCGGAATCCTGGCCTTGATACTGTTTTATACAAAGTATCTGCCATTTGGCGGCGAGTCGGAAACAAAATCACCCGTGGATAAGCCCAAGGATGAATAAACTGTTTAAGACAGCAGTTGCAGCAGTCGCGATCCTGGTCGTAGCCTGTAATCGCGTACCTGATGGCGTTATCAAGCCCGAAGCAATGGCCCGGCTTATGGCCGATATTCGTGTCGCAGAGGCTGTGGTTAACGTTAATGGTTCCGATTACCGCAACCGTGCAACCCGCGAGGCGTTGCGCAAGGCCGTGATGGAACGTCACGGTGTCACTGAAGCAGAGTTTGACTCGTCGTTGGTGTGGTATGGTCACAATCTGGGCCGATACCAGGATGTGACGGACCGCTCGATAGAGATTCTTGAAGAGCGGCTTGAGATTGCAGGCTCCAAGGCAACCGCAGCAGCCATGTCTGTTGCCGGTGACTCGGTCGACGTGTGGGAGAAGCCGAGGATCTACACTTTCAATGAAAAGAGTCCTACACGTTATCTTACATTCTCGATGGAAACCGACCGCAACTGGGAAAGCGGCGATGTCTACACATGGAGGGCGCGCTTTGTTGTGCCACCCGAAAAGGCTGAGTGGGCTATTACGGCGCATTATGACGACGGAGCTGTCGAAATGCTGCAGTCAACTGTGAAGAGTTCAGCGCCAGGAAAGCAAGAAATCACTTTCTTTACCGATTCCACGCGCAGGGCTGATTATATATCAGGCTGGATGTTAATTGAGCAATCGGGCCATCGTCCTGTTGTCTTAGACAGTGTGAGTCTCGTGCGCCGTCGCAAATTTGCTCCGGTCGGAGGCCGTCGTTCACAACGAAAGATAATTCCGAAAGTTGAATATGCCGACAGCACATCCCGAAATTAAAAAAATACTTGCCCGGAGGGTGATTCATCGGGGACAGGAATATGGTCTTTCGCTTGTCAAGATTGAAGACAATGATGTGGCGGTCAGTCCTTTTGAGTCGGAGACACCTTCTACAATCTACTATAACGGAACGCTGAGAATCCTGCGGCAAGGAGCTACTGCAAATGAAGACTGGCATCGCCAGGGTGACTTGCCTCTGATTATCGAAGAATAATGCAGACGTTTGTCCGATTGATGCTTTTTTACTACCTTTGTAAAAAATAAATTCATATATACATGAAACATAAATTTTTAACTTTAGCCGCGACGGCCGGTATCATAGCCGGGTCAGCGGCAATTACAAACGCTCAGGAAGACGTGAGACCCAATCCATTCCTTCAAGATTACACTACGGTCTATCAGGTACCGCCGTTTGACAAGATTACCTATGACGATTATCTCCCGGCCTTGAAAGCCGGTATCGAGCAGCATCAGGCCGAGATTGACTATATCTGTTTCTTGTCAGAAACGCCGACTTTCGAGAATACCATTCTCGCTCTTGAGAAGTCGGGCCGCACTCTTGATAAGGTTGTAGCTGTCTTCGCAGCTCTCGAGGAGTCTAACTCGTCGCCCGAGATGATTGCTATTGCAGAGGAATTCTATCCTTTGTATTCACAGCATGCCGATGCCGTGTCGATGAACAATGCGCTTTTCAAGCGTATCAAGTATCTTTACAACAACCGTAACGACATGGGGCTTGCGCCTGATCAGATACGTCTCATCGAAGATTATTACAAGAATTTCACACGCAACGGCGCTTTGCTGACGAGTGCTCAGAAGAAAGAGCTCAGTGACCTCAATACACGTCTGACATCGCTTTACCTTACATTCAATAAGAATCTGCTTAACGCTACCAACTCGTTCAGCATCGTTGTTGATGATGCATCGAGACTGAGCGGTCTGCCGGCTAACATCGTAGCTACCGCTGCGGAAGAAGCTGCTTCGCGTGGCCTGGGAGAGGGCAAGTGGGTGTTCACGCTGCACGCACCGAGCCGCCTTCCTGTGCTTCAATATGCCGACGATCGCGCTCTCCGCGAAGAGATGTACAAGGGTTACACTTCTCTTGCACAAAGCGGTGAATATAACAATCTGCCCGTCATCAGCGAGATTCTCGACCGTCGTGCCAAGAAAGCACAATTGCTCGGTTTCAAGGACTTTGGCTCTTACATGACAGACAATGTAATGGCAAAGACTGTAGGAAACGCCCGCGACCTGCTCATGCAGATCTGGGTGCCCGCGGTTAAGCGCGTAGGCGAGGAAGTGGCCGAGATGCAGGCTCTCGCAGATCGTAACGGCGCCAATATCACTATAGAGCCTTGGGACTATTACTATTATTCTGAGAAAGTACGTCAGGACAAATATGCACTCGATGAAAACGAGGTGCGCGCATATTTCCCCGTTGAGTCGGTCCGCAAAGGTATCTTCGGGATGGCCGAGCGTCTCTACGGTGTTAAGTTCACTGAGATGCCTGATGCTCCCCGCTATTACGACGAGGTTGTTGTCTATGACGTGACGGATGCTCAGACCGGCGAGCACATCGCTGTCTTCATGACCGATTACTTTACACGCGCGTCGAAGCGCCAGGGCGCATGGATGAGTGAATTCAAGGGTAGTTGGACCGAGGACGACGGTACTTCTTCGCGTCCCATCATTTTTAATGTAGGTAACTTTACACGTCCGACGGCCGACACTCCCGCGCTGCTGTCGCTTGACGAAGTAGAGACAATGTTCCATGAATTTGGCCACGGTCTCCACGGTATGCTGACCCGTGCCCGCTATAAGAGCCAGGCAGGAACCAATGTTGACCGCGACTTTGTGGAACTTCCTTCACAGATTCACGAGCACTGGGCCATGGAACCTGAACTCCTTCGCACCTATGCGCGCCATTATCAGACCGGTGAGGTGATTCCCGATGAACTTATCGACCGCCTGAACGCGGCAGCCACTCACAATCAAGGTTTTGCAACCGCAGAACTTTGTGGCGCGGCCCTGCTTGACCTTGCTTTTGGCGAAATTAACCCCACTGAGCCGGTTGATGTAGCAGCTTTCGAGCAGAAAGTGGCAGCGGAGCTGGGTATGCCCCGTGAACTGACCTTCCGTTATCGTCCCGCCTACTTCAAGCACGTCTTCGGCAGCGATGGCTATGCTTCAGGTTATTACACCTATTTATGGGCTGAAGTGCTTGATACCGATGGTTTTGAGCTCTTTAAGGAAAAAGGTATCTTTGATCCCGAAACGGCCGCTTCATTCAAGAAGAATATTCTTGAGGCAGGCGGTTCGGAGGATCCTATGGTTCTATTCGTCCGCTTCCGCGGACATGAACCTTCGGTTGACGCTCTGCTTCGCAACCGCGGCCTCGCCAAGTAAAGCAAGATATACTACTTTTACTGCCCTCTAAAGCTGTCTGTGGCTTTAGGGGGCAGTGCCGTTTAAATAAAGTCTTTGAAACTTCGTTGATTATCATTATCTTTGTGCCATAATTAATTGTGTGTAAAATGAAAGGTCGAAGATTATTAGTTTCAGTTATCGCGTGTGCTTCGGTATTGGGGGTGTCGGCGCAGTCTTATGATGAGCTGCTCGCCGGCGCTATGGGCCGTCAGGATTGGTTTTCCCTCGACTCCATTTACAGTGCTGCACCGAAAGACTCTATCAATCCCTTTCTGGAGGTCTTTTCCAGATGTCTCATAGGGAATCGCCTGAACCGGCCCGATGTGTCAATTCCCGCTTTTCAGGAATTGCTCAATACTCATTCTCAAAGTCTTGATTTAGGGAACCTGATATCATCCACATTCATGTTTGGGATGGATCTGAGCCGCGTAGGACAGAACGAAATAGCAGCTTCAATGACAAATGCTGTTCTTGATTCGGCAAAAGAATATCTTGATCCTGCAACTGTTGAACAGTTAACCGCGCAGGCCAACCGCTATGCTGCTCTTGCGGCATATGATCCTTATCACATTACCTTTGTAGAAGGACCGGCAGGTATAATTCCATTTACTGTAGATAAAGTAGGAGCTGAAGATAAAGATAATGTTCTGATGAGGGTTAAGGACGGATGCATTAACGGCATGGAGGCTGTAATAACCTTTGATACAGGAGCCGGGACAAATGTAATGTCGCCTGAGATGGCTGAAAAATATAATCTTATTCCTTTGGAAGGGGCAACCCTCAGTGTTGAAGGGATGGCTAAGCGTTCAGGTTATGTCGCGATAGCTAAGGAAATGAATTTGGGTAATATTATAATAAATGATGTACCTTTTACCGTAGTTGATCTGTCCACAGGCAATGAGGAGGCCGACCAATACATCGATTGCTTTAACATTGTTGTCGGAAGTGAGCTGATGCTCCAGCTTAAAGACGTGACTCTTAATTTTCAGACTAATCAAATTACCTTTCCCACAATTGACCTTTCCGAAACGGTGAGGTCTGACACAAAGCCCAATATATGTTTCTCTTCAGGTATGAATTTGTTTTGTAAGGGTGTCATCCACGGCGAGACTATGCTGATGAATATGGATTCAGGTGATTCATCCTATGGGCGCCTGGATTACTCTTTTTTTGAGAGAAACAAGGAATATGTCACCGAAAACGGCGCATTAGACTCCACGCGGAGTGCCGGGGTTGCCGGTGTCAATATAACTGAAAGTTACCTTGTCCCGGACATGAAGATTGCTTTAGGTGGAAATACAGTTGTTATTCCCGAGATGAAAGTCAGAGCAGAACCTGAGGGCGCGTCATTGCCGCAAATCGAGTGTAACATAGGTCTTAAAACATTGATGCTATATGACTTCGTCCGTTTCAACCTCGTTGATTTTGTTCTCACAACAGGTATTTCAAGAGAAGGGTACATAAAGTAGTACAAAGTCAATAATATGAAATGAAGACTGTCTTAAAACTTATAGGTGGCCTGCTTATCGGCGGATTCATTGGATTGACGATCGGTGGATTAATTGTGGTGTTATTCACCGATACTACTTTCTCAGAATATTTCCATAAATACTTTACTCTTGATATTTCAGAAGGCCTTTGCGTGTTTTTAGTTGCAATAGGAGCCTTTATTCTGTCCCTTGCGATACTTATTCCCATTCATGAGCTTGGGCATCTCGTTTGCGGATTACTGTCGGGTTATAAATTTGTAAGCTATCGCATCTTCAATTATACTTTGCTAAAAGATAATGGTAAATTTTGCATTAAAAAGTTTTCTGTGCCGGGAACCGGAGGGCAATGTCTATTGACACCCCCGGATCTGCCTTTGGAAGAAATTCCGACAGGGTTGTATAACTTTGGAGGCGTTTTAGCCAATATTATTCTCCTTTTGGTAGCAGTTCCATTTTTCATGCTTGATCTTAATCCGTTCGTAGCAGAAGCTCTCGGAATCTTTGTCATTACCGATTTGGGCATGATTCTTCTAAATGGTATTCCAATGAAAGCGGGTGGAATCGGTAATGACGGTTATAATATGAAGTTGCTGAAGCGTAATTATCTGAGTAAAAAAGGTATCCTTAATCAGTTACGCGCAAATGCACTAATTCAAGAGGGAACGAGGCCCAAGGATATGCCGGACCAGCTATTTTCCAATCCCCAAGGAATTGACTATAGGAATACGCTTGAAGTATCAATTCCATTGATGTATACTTCCAGACTCATTGACAGAATGGAATATGATGAGGCCCTGACTGAAATGGAGGCGTTATACTCACATATGGACGAGATAATGCAATTGTACCTCAAGGAGATAACTTGTGAACTGGCTTTTCTATATCTGAGGACAGGCAAAATCGAGGAAGCGGCCGGGCTCCTTGACAATGATCTCAGAAAATATATTGAATCTTATCGAAAGGTGATGTCATCAAAAGAGAGATTGGTGATTGCCATTGCCTTTTATCTCGATAAGAATGAAGCTGAAGCTCGGAGACTTTATAATTGTCTCAAGGAAAGAAAAGATGAGTATCTTCTTAAGGGTGAGGTAGAGAGCGATCTCGCCATCTTAGAAGATATGCTTGTTAACTAAATAAATTAATGACATTTTGAACATCACTTGAGGAGACAATATAAGGAAAATTTGTGCGTTATATAGTTAAATATTTGTCTGCCTTATGAAAAAGTTAGCTATCATCGCATTATCGGCTCTTGTCATTACATCTTGCTCAAAGCAGGACGAACCTGACCCCGAGGTCTATTTACAAGTTTCTGAAATAACAAACGGAGCCAATCATTATAAGAAATTCACTTATGATGATTATGGTCGTGTAATCAAGTATATCGACTCTTATTCAGACGAAACTATAACTGTAACATATTCATATCCTTCAGAGTATAAGATATTGTCTCATACCGAGTGTAGATGGTCAGTTCCTTCATGGGACGGGGTCGGGATGCGTGAAGCTTTGAGAGAGTATGACGACGAGATTGTTGTCGATAAAGGTCGGATTGTTTCTTGCGAAGGAATATACAGTACAAATGAGTTAAGTGAGAGTGATTTGTTCCGGAAAAAATATCGACATAAATTTACCTATACAGAAGACAACCATCTGAATGTTGTGAAATGTACTGAATGGAGCCGCCTCGGTGACTCATGGGCGTATGATAAGCCCTGGACTTGGGAGAACTATTATCTGTGGGAAAACGGCAACCTCACCGAGGTACAGGATTGCGCGGGTAATACAACTCCTGTTTATACATACAAATACAGTTATTCGACAGTAATAGGCATAAACAATGTCGTTGGTATCCACTTTGACAGACCCCAGTATTACCCGTTGATGCTGAAGGGCTATTTCGGGCCTATGTCAAAGAATCTTATCTCCGGGATAGAGAGGATCAAAGCTGGCGAGGAATCCCTTGTTTGGCAATATGATTACATAATCTCGGATAACATAATTACAAGTTTTACTGAAATAATAAACGGAGTCTCTGATACTTACAACGTTTTATGGACTGAATAAACGTCTTCTTAGCGATGTCGTCCGGTATTGCTAAAGTCGAGGTTTATCCTTAACTTTGCTGAATAATTGTGTACGAAATGGAGGCACTGATATTTACAGAGGATGAGAAGCTGCGGCTCGGAGAGTCGAGCCGCAGACTGGCGTCGTTGCTTCGCAATTCGCTTGGCAAAGGCGACTTCAAAAAGCTACGTCGTAATCTTGAGCAGGCTGCCGAGGGCGGTTTCTGTCATCGCGATCGGTTCGGGTTCAATCCTATCAATCGCAGCATAAAGACTGCCAGTACTCTTTGTGAGCAGATAAGTCCTGACCGCAATATGGTTATCGCTACGCTGCTTTTCAATCCATGCCGTCACGGTTATATGAATCACGATTCACTGACGGCGGAGTGGGGGGAGGATGTCGCTCACCTTGTCGACGGATTGATTAAGGTGTCGTCGCTCTATGCCAAGGCTCCGACAGTGCAGAGCGAAAATTTCAGGAATCTGTTACTGACCTTTGCCGAGGATATCCGCGTGATAATCATAATGATTATTGATCGCCTGGCATTGATGACGGCAATCAATCACCATCCCGATCAGAAGCGGGTGGGGGAGGTAGCCCTTGAGGCCAACTATCTCTATGCCCCACTTGCCCATCGCCTTGGTCTGTACCAGGTGAAATCTGCTATCGAGGATATGTCGTTGAAGTACACTCATCGCGACATTTATACCAGAATAGCTCACAAGCTGAATCAAACTAAAGTATCGCGCGACGCTTATATCGCCGATTTCATCGCTCCTGTAAAGAAAAAACTCGAAGAAGCCGGTCTTAAGTTTGACATCAAGGGCAGGACCAAGTCGATATACTCGATCTGGAACAAGATGAAGAAGCAGAAGAACGATATAGAAGGTATCTATGACCTTTTTGCTATACGCATCGTCCTTGATTCAGCTCCCGAGAAA
>CAYVTB010000057.1:0-10880 GCA_964454365.1 uncultured Bacteroides sp.
ATCGTGCGCCGCGGCACCACCGCCCGCAAGGTCATCGTAAAATAACAACCCCTATTCCCCATAACGAGCCCTCCCCCGCCATCACAGGCGAGGGAGGGCTGTTCTTACATTCCTCCGGGATATTCTCAAAGCTCAAGAGAATTTTCTCGAAGCAAAAAGTCGTATATGCTTATAATGGTGAATCCATCTTCATTTCTATAAAGAGGTTGATGGTTACCAACCACAACGATTTTTTTAAAAGAATCATCTATGTTGCGCAGAGATGCCATTTCTTGACGAATCTTTTCATCAGTAGGCATTTCCAAAGCAGATTGAATATAATATCTCAAATACCCCTTGTTACATACAAAATCCACTTCTAATTGCGCTCTTTTACGCACACCATCCGTCATGCGCTGAACGGGGACAACACCGACATCTACGCTGAAACCTCGAAATATCAGCTCATTATAAATAATATTCTCCATTAAGTGAGACCGTTCTACCTGCCTGAAATTTAACCGTGCATTTCGCAGACCGTTGTCTGTAAAATAGAATTTATAAGGACTATCGATATATCTCTTACCTTTTATATCAAATCTCTGGGCTCGCGCGATTATGAAAGCATCCTCAAGGTACTCCAGATAGGAAGCAAGTGTTGTTCGGTTAACTTTCTCATGACGCACGCTTTCAAATGTATTAGCTAATTTTCCGGGATTTGTCAGCGCTCCGATACCTGAAGCAAGTATATTGAGCGTTTCATCAAGAATCTCGGTATTTCTTATGTGGTAGCGTTCTATAATATCCTTGATGTAAGTTTGAGAGAAAAGATCCTTAAGATATAATCTCTTTTCTTCATCCTCTTTCAGTAAAACAACCTGAGGCATGCCTCCATAATACATGTATTCAATTAAACCATCTTCCTTAGACAGGCCTGAGGCAGGTAGATACTCACTAAAAGAGAGAGGGTTGACATGGATCTGAATTCCCCGGCCACGGAATGTGGTTATGACATCTTTAGATAGAAATCGAGCATTGCTTCCCGTGACATAGACATCGGCATTGTTCATTCGGAGATAACTGTTTAGCACATCCTCAAATTCCGGAACAAGCTGAATTTCATCTATCATTATATAATGCATCGCTTGATCGTTAATTCTTGAATCTATATACTCAAGGAGTCTATCCGGATCCCGAAGTGCCCGATTCCTTCGATCCTCAAGATTAATCTGTATGATATGCGTGGCATCAACTCCATGCTCTCTAAGCCAGTCAGCATAGATGGTTGAGAGGAGGAATGACTTTCCGCATCGGCGTATGCCTGTGATTACCTTTATCATACCGTTATGCTGTACCGATATGAGTTTTTTTAAATAGGAGTCGCGCTTAATGACCATATTGCTGATTTTTACCGTGCAAATGCACACGATTGAATAACGCAAAGATACGTTCATATTTCGAATAAACCAAATTTCAGTTTCACTTCTCTAATTTTTGAAAAAAGTGTTTGCGGTGTCGGGGAAAAGTCGTAAATTTGCAGGCCATTACGACTGCGCGGAACTTACCATTCCGCAAATGTTTTGAAAATAAAAAGCTTATAACGTTATAACAATGAAAAAAGACATCCATCCCTCCAACTATCGCGAAGTTGTGTTCAAAGATATGTCGAATGAGCAGATCTTTATCACCCGCTCGACCGTAGCAACCCGCGAGACCATCGAGGTCGACGGCAAGGAGTACCCCCTCCTGAAACTTGAAATCACCAGCGCCTCTCACCCCTTCTTCACCGGCAAGCAGAAACTCGTCGACACCGCAGGCCGCGTGGACAAGTTCATGAGCCGCTACGGCAACCGTGGCAAGAAATAAGCCCTCGTTGCTTTAAAATCGATCTAACACAGGTCGGCAGTATTCCGGAACACTGCCGACCTGATTTTTTGTGTCCTGTTGCAGCTGCCGGCGGTTGGTTAATAATTTCAAATATTGGGGAAAGACTGTTGCGTAGGTGCCTGATTTTTCGTATCTTTGCGCTATATTATATACTTACCGATGGAAAAAGAAAATTTTTTACATCAGCAACAATACCAACAGCAGCATCAGCACGCATCGCAGTCGCAACCTGACGACGGCTGCAACTGCCATAACTGCGGAGCGCGTCTTGAACCGGGCGCACGCTTCTGCGAGGAATGTGGAGCACCTCAAGGAGGAGCCCACGCATGCCCCTCGTGTGGAGCGACCATAAAGCCGGGCATGACGATATGCCCCGTCTGCGGCTCGCCCTGCACCACCAAGTGTACTTTCTGCGGCTCCGAGATGAGCGCGGGCGAGACATTCTGCCCCGACTGTGGAAATCCCCGCGGCGGCATCACCTGCCCCGACTGCGGCACGCTCAATTTCCGCAGCTTCTGCCGCAAGTGCAACCGCCCTCTCAACCCCATGGCAATGTATGCCGTGGAGCAGACAAAGAGCAATCCCCACTTGCAGCGCGCAACCGCCATATCGAAGGAACTCGATGACATCGCGCTCGAGATACAACAACTCGAGCAACAGATGGCCGCATCACCTGCCGCCACCTTCCCCGTCGATATCCCGCCGGCAGAGATGGATGTCACCGACGACACCTCGGACGACACCCGGCGTCTGCTCGACGAATTCTCGCGGCTCACAGGAGCTGCCCCGGCACCGAAGGCCGCCCCGAAACCGGCGGCTAAAGCCGAAGTCAAGAAGGCTCCGGGGCTTTCGCTGGAAGCTCCGACGGGCGGCAACGGCGTAGGCGACATCGGAGGCGGTCCGCGCAACGGCGCAACCCCCGGCGGAGGCGCAGCTGCCCGGCTCGAACAGCTCAAGGCCCTCTACAGCTCCAAGCTTGACGAGCTCCAGAAAGAACTCGACGCGATGATTCCCGATCCCGGTCTCCCTCCCGAAATACAGCGCAACCAGGCCTGCGCCTTCAAGTATAACTATGAAGTCACCACTACCCACACCCATGTGGAACAGCGCAAGATCGCCTGGGTATGTAACCTCTGCGGATGCCACCACAGCTGCCCGTCGGAGTGTGCCCAGCCCGAGCTCGGAGGAAAGTGGATAACCAGAAATGTCACTGTTCACACAACCGTTACAACCCAGCATCAGGGAACCATAAATTTATAAGTTATTCAAATAATCACAAAGCCGTGTGAGCACCGTCTCTCCTCTGCCGACCAGACCTCGGCCACGGCCTATCTGCCAATCATAAAAATTTTCTCTCTATGTCTACCAACACTAACCAATCAGGAACTTCAATTGCAGGTGGGGCAGGTGCTCCCGCTGCCGGCGGCACAGCAATAGCCGGCGGTGCAACTCCCGGCGCAGCTAAGGGCGGAACCGCCATCGCAGGCGGCGCTCCCGGCGTAGCCAAGGGTGGAACCGCTATCGCAGGCGGCGCCCACGGTGCAGCAAAGGGTGGAACCGCCATCGCAGGCGGCGCTCCCGCCGGTCCCGGCGGAACAGCTGTTGCAGGCGGTGCTCCTGCCGCAGGCAGCCCCATGGCGGTCATTCCCGACCTGCCCGAATACACCATCGGCCAATTCCGCTTCAAGAATCTCGGCGCTGTCGGGGCCGCTTCAGGCGAGGGCCGCGTGTTCATTGTTGAAAACGGCGGCAACAAGTTTGCCCTCAAGCTTTATATCACGGGCCACACCCCCGACACGTCGCTGCTCGACGCCGTCAAGGAAGCCAAGGGCGGTTTCATGATTTATCTGCGCGATCACGGCATGTGGACCGATCCCAATCATCCCGGCCAGGTCCACTACTACGAACTCATGGACTATGTGCCTCACGGCTCGCTGGCCGACGTGCGCATCAAGACCGACGCCGAGTTTAAGGCTATCGCCACCGGAATGGCGTTCTGCATCAAGCAGTGCCACGACCGCGGCTTCATCCATCGCGATATCAAGCCCGAGAACTTCCTGCGCACCAGCGCCACCCTGTCGACCAATCCCCGCGACCGCCAGTTTGTTCTGACCGATTTCGGCATCGGGCGCATGATGGGTGGAAAGAACACCATCGTCACCGACCTCGGAAAGACAGGCCGCTATGCATCGCCCGAGGCTTGCTACTCGAGCGACAATGTTACTGTCGAGGTAGGCTTCCCGACCGACTATTACTCTATGGGCCTCACGCTGCTGGCTATGTGTATCGGTGTCAACACCTTCCCGATGGTCTGCGCCGACAAGGAACTCGACACATACAAGCGCAAGGGTATCGTCATGGAAGAGCTCGGCAAGATGATCAAGCTCAGCGACTACAGCAAATCGCTCCTGGAGGCCCTGCTCGACAGCGACCCCGACAAGCGCGCAGGCTTCAGCGACTTCCAGCGCTGGTTTGGCGGCGAAACACTCGTATCATCATCGGCCGCCAAGGGCCCGGATGCCTTCCGCATCGTCTTCAATGAGGACAAGAACGAGATCGCCACCAACACCGCGCAGCTTGCCGCCCTCATGCTCAAGGATCCCGACTACGCCAAGGGCTTCCTCTACCGCGGCACGCTCGTGAGAGCCCTCGAGCGCGTAGGCCGCACGAAGCTCAGCGGCGACATCGACGATATCGTCCAGCGTATATATCCCGGCGCGGACCAGCAGGACGTGGGCGTCTATGCAGCCTGCCTCCTTCTTGACCAGGCCCTCACATATACCGACCGCCGCGGCAACAAGGCGTCCTCGGTTAAGGAAATCGCCGACCTTCTCTGGAAGCAGCGTGTCTACTATGCCGTCGAGCTCAAGAACAAGACCTCTCGTCTCTGGGCCTATCTCTCGATGCGCGGCGACGCCACCCTCAAGGCATTCCCCGCCAAGTATCAGCCCATGGTGCAGCGCAGCGGCCAGCACGGCATCTATGCCATCTGCAAGGCGCTCGATCCCTCGATGCCCTTCACCTCAATCGACGGCAAGACTCTTACCAAGCCGGCCGAAATAGCCGCCAATCTCTGGGCCAACCGCGATAAATATGCCGGCGAGCTCGGCAATCCCGATCACTCCTTGTGGACGTATCTGCGCTCGCTCGGAGCACGCGCAGCCAAGGTCGCCGACGAGTATCCGGAACTCATCAGGAAGTCGAGCGTCAACAACATCTACGCCCTGTGCCTGCAACTCGACGAGGAAACTCCCTATTACGGCAAGGATGGCGATCCGTGCTACGACGTTCAGGATATCGCCGACGAAATCTGGAAGAACCTCGGCGCTTACTTCAAGGAACTCGCCAGTCCCGAGCACATGCTGTGGAAATACATGCTCACATGGAACGACTCGACCTGGAGCAAGATCGCCCGCGAATATCCGGAAAAGATCGCCCGCGACGCCGACTGGGTTTATGAGCTTGTCTACCGCATGGATGCTACCAAGCCCTACCCCGTCCTGTGCATAGACCGCGAAAAGAATGAGCTCAAGAATTATTACGATGTTAAGACCTTCAGCGAATTCATCGACACAATCAATAAGCATGGAATAAAGACAGATAAACTGAAATATATCTGCGAGCCCATGTTCATAACCTGGCTCACCCTGCGTCCCGATCCCAACGAGGCACGCCGCGGCGCGCTTCTGGAAAAACTCGTCAAGGACTGTGGCGCCAACGCATCCAAGATGCCTTGGTATCTGCTTTACAGCATCGCGCCCGAGCTTTCCCTGACACTGGTCCGCGATCCCAAGCAACCCGGCTATGTAGCCACCCCCGAGCAGATCGGCGAGTACATCAATTACTATATCAACCGCGAGAAGTCAGATACCGTTCCTTCAAGATGGGACATCGGCCGTGCCATGGACGTTCTCGCGATGACCAAGACGCCCTCTGAGTTCCGCAACTCGCGCATCGCCCAGTTTATGAAGGCCCGCAAGATGGACAAGTATGTCGACGGTATTGCCTCGATCCTCGATGTGCAGGCCAATGTCAACGCCCACAAGTCGGCACCCTACGACCTGGCTTTGGCACGTTACAAGGTCGTCTCATACCTCGGTGCAAATCCCGTCTATCTGACTGCCGGTGGCAAGAACCTCCGCTCGCTCAACGACGTCAAAGGTCTGTCATCGTCAGATCGCGACACGGAGACTCGCCGCACGCTCCCCCAGTACTCGGCCCTCTACTTCTACGAGCAGGGTACGTTCAGCTTCGACAAGGTCAAGCAGTACTATAACTTCCTTGAAAGCTACCTGCCGGAAGCCTATAGCATGCAGTCGTCGCGCCACGAGCGCCAGCAGGTGGTCGACACCATCCGCAACCGAAACAAGGCCTGGGCATCCCTGGCCAAGATCCGCAAGATGGTGATGATTTTCTGCCTGATACCGATGATCTTCACCGTTGGCTGGATGATGTATATGTCGTTCACAGACGGCGCCATGGCCCTCAAAGAAACCTTCCAATCCATCGGCAACGTCGTGGCTGTCATCCTCGCGATCGCCGGTGTCATCTGCGGTTTTGCCGGCGGCATTTTCGGTGCCATCATCGGCGGTCTTGCCGGCTACTGGATTCCGATATGGATCTTCGGGTGGCTCAGCGGCATCGCCTCCTGGATTGTGTCGGGCATCGTCATGGCAGCTGCTATATTCTTTATTTCAAAGCTTTACCAGTACTCCCAAGACTCTCATATCAAGACAGCGAGCGACTACAACAGGCTCTATGACCAGGCCATGATGTACATTGTGTGCACGGGTCTCGGGACAGCAACCCGCACCTTCGGTTCCAACTCGGTCAATCCCTCGCAGGCATTCGCCAATTCGGCCCGGCAGGCTAATTCTCAGAAATCCAGTGCCTACAAGGCAGCCGTCGGCATGATTATCCTCGCCGCCGCCACTCTCGGCATCGGCATCCTGCTGATGGACAAGGTCAAGACTATCGAGACTTCCCCCGTTGAAGAAGCCTACTACGGAACGAGCACTCTCGATGCCATCGTGGGCGGTTACACCGGCGCTGTCAAGGACAAGGACGCTACCATGACTCTCGTCGACAACTCGGCCGACAAGAACTTCAACGTCAAGGGTACCATCAAGGTCGGCACCAAGACCAATGACGTCCTCGGTACATTTGACGAAACTGCCGGCACCCTCGAACTCTATGTCGTGCGCAACGGCATGGCCATCAAGGACAACTGCTATAGCGGTACAATCTTTGACGGATCTTTCACCGGTTCCTACACTCCTTATTCCGGAGCTTCACGCCAGGTATTTACCTTTAATAAGAACTGATCATGAACTGCTCGAAATGTAACAAGCCCAACCGCTCCAAGGCCAAGTACTGCAAATGGTGTGGCACGTCGATGGCTGCCGGTGCCCCGGGTGCTCCCGGCATCGACACGCTTCTGGGAAAACGCGACATCGGCACTCACATCGCCGAGGTCGTGGCCAGCGCCGAGGCAATAAAGCGCCAGGGCAAGCAGCGCGGTGTCGACATGCGTGCCCGTCTCAGTTTTGCCATCACCGGCCCCTCGGGAGTCGGCAAGAACTTTGTGGCCCGGGCACTTGCCGCCGAACTTCACAAGGCCGGTATCATCGACCGTCCCGATCCCAAAGTGGTGAAATCGGCCGAGTATGCCAAGTTTGTCGAGAAACTTGACGACAACATCAAGCCGGTCGGCGGCAATGTTCTCATTATCGACGAGGCCCAAAAGTTGTGCCCGTCGAAGCGCGCCGACTCCGTCACCGAGCTCGACAAGGTGCTCCAGCGCTGCAAGGACTGGTGTGACGACCCCGAAAAACCGGTAGTGATCTTTGTCGGCGACGAGGAACTGTTACAATTTTTCGAGTCAAATACCGCAGCCCGCGCCATGGTTCAGGACATCATCGAGGTGCCCAAGCCCAAGATTGCCGACATGGCCGAGATGGCGGCCTTCGAGCTGCGCTCCTACGGTTTCACCGTTCCCGACGAGACCGTGGCCAAGATCGGCCGCGTGCTCGACGCAGCCCAGCGCCGCAACCCCGCCAAGTTTGAATATGGCCACGCAGCCAACAAGATAGCCTATGCCGTCCGCTCCAATCCGGCCTACGCCGCTTCGGGCACCACGGTCGTCACCCCCGACATGATCGAGGGCGAGGAATACGTTCCCAAGACACTCGACGAGGTCATGGCCGAGTTTGACAAATATGTCGGCGTGGAGGATATCAAGAAAAGCATCCGCGAGATCGCGATTTCAGTGGAGGAAGCCCGCGCAAAGGGCCAGGATCCCGCCGGCTCGGTAACGAGCCATTTCGTGTTCAAGGGTAACCCGGGAACCGGCAAGACTACCATGGCACGCCTGTTCACCGACGCCCTGCGCGCGATGGGCGCGCTGCCCACCGGCCAGCTCATCGAGGTCGACCGCGAGAAACTCATCTCGGAATATGTCGGCAAGACTCCCAAGCTTGTCCGCGAGGCCGTGGCCGACGCCATGGGCGGCGTCCTTTTCATCGACGAGGCATATAACCTGTGCAACGGCAAGGACGATACCTACGGCCAGCAGGCAGTCGACACCCTCCTGAAGGACTGCGAGGACCTCCGCGGGCAGTTTATCTGTCTCATCGCCGGCTATCCCGTGGAAATGGACCGCTTCCTCGGGTCCAACCCGGGCCTGCAGCGCCGCTTCAACAAGACTATCCCCTTCCGCGACTATACCGGTCCCGAGCTCACCCAGATATTCATCAACATGGCCACCCGCGGCAAGGATGCCGTGGAGCTCGCCGACGATGTCAAGGAGCAGATCGGGCCCTTCTTCGACAAGATGTATCAGACTCGCGGCAAGCGCTTTGGCAACGCCGGTACCGTGCGCAACACCTTGACCGAGGCCCGCGACCGCATGCGTGCCCGCATCCGCGACGCCCGCGACAACGGCACTCTCGAGCCCGGGAAGGATAATGTCATGATCATGGCCGACATCCAGGAACAGTCCAAGATGGGGGTCGACGATGTCCTTGCATCGCTCGACGACCTCGTGGGCATGAGCGCCGTCAAGGAGCAGATTCAGGATATTGCCAAGTCGGTACAGATGCAGCAGCGCCTCATAGAGCTCGGCGTGGGCGAAGCAAGCGTCGACAATGTCCACATCATCCTCACCGGCAACCCCGGCACCGGCAAGACAACCGTGGCCCAACGCCTGGGCCAGGTCTTCAAGGCTATCGGCATTATCCCGACCGACCGCGTCGTGGTCAAAAAGAGCGAAGATATCTTCGACTCCTATGCCAAGAGCGCCGGACGCAACATGACACAGGCCGTAGACGACGCTATGGGAGGCATCCTCTTCATCGACGAAGCCTATAATCTGCTGCCGGTCTCGACGCCCGGCACGACCGACTCCGACGGTGCCGAGGCTGTCGCAGCTCTCATGACCTGCATGAGCGAGCGCGCCGGCCAGTTCATCACCGTCATGGCCGGTTACAAGGTCGAGATGGACGAGTTTATCCGCAATGCCAACCCCGGTCTCGAACGCCGTTTCACCCACCGCATCCACATTCCCGACTACTCGGCGGCCGACCTCACCACTATCTTCCTCCAGCAAGTCAAGAAAGCCAAGCTGCAGATTACCGACGAGGCGCGCACCATGCTCGAGCGCAAGATCGAGGAAATGGTCACCGCCAAGGACGAGAAATTTGGCAACGCCGGCACCATCATAAAGCTCTTCGACGAGACCAAGCGACGCCACTTCAAGAACGTGGAGCCCACCGATCCCGTGGAACGCCTCATCACCATCGAGGCTGCCGACATCCCCTACGATGCTCCGAAGAAGCTCAACATGGACGAAATCATGGCCCAGCTCGACCATCTCGAGGGACTCGCGGGTGTCAAGAACGCCGTTCGCGACCTCGTGGACACGATCACGACCATGCAGGCCCGCAATGCCGACTCGGGTGTCAAGACCGACATAAACCTCGACCATTACCTCTTCCTGGGCAATCCCGGCACGGGCAAGACTACCGTTGCCCGCATCATGGGCAACATCTTCTACTCCCTGGGCCTGCTGCCGTCCAACAAGGTTATTGAGCTATCGGCCAAGGACCTCAAGGCATCCTACATCGGCCAGACTTCTCCGAAGGCTCATGCGGCCATGATGCGCGGCATGGGAGGCGTAGTCTTCATCGACGAGGCCTATTCGATTACCCAGGGCGAAGGTCCTACAGGCTTCGGCCAGGAGGCTGTGGCCGAGATTCTGCAGGTGATGGAAAACTACAAGAACAAGTTCATCACTATCGCCGCCGGCTATCCCCGCGAGATGGACGAGTGGCTCGACAGCAACTCGGGACTGTCGTCGCGATTCACTGCGACGATCAATTTCGAGGACTATAACGCCGACGAGCTTTCGCGTATCGCAACCAATATCCTGCGAAAAAAGAATCTGACACTCACCGACGCCGCTGCCACGGCCATGCACAACTATTTCTCGCGGCTCGTGGCCAACAAGTCGTCGCGCTTTGCCAACGCCCGCGAAGCACGCAACTATGTCGACAAGGTCATCATAAACCAGGGACGCCGGTTGCGCACCGAGATGAAGCTCCCCGGCTTCAACAGTGACCGATATTATATTCTCGAACCTCAGGACATGCAGGTCAACTAATAATTCCCTCACCATGGCTAATCTGACAAAATGCCCCCACTGCGGCGCCGACATCGAGGACGACAGCGTCTTCTGCGATCAGTGTGGCACGCAACTCAATAAATGCTCCAAATGCGGCAAGTTTATCAAGGGTAAATTCTGCCCCTCATGCGGTGCCCCTGCCCTGGCACATGACGCTACAGGCGCCGGTACGCCTGCTCCGGCGGCCAATCCCGTGACGCCTCCGCAGCAGCCCCAAACGCCTCCGCAACAACCTCAGACTCCTCCGCAGCCTCAGCCTCAGCAGCCCTATCCGCAACCGGGGTATCAACAGCCGGGCTATCAGCCTCCGCGTCCCACGACCAATCCCCCCGCG
>CAYVTB010000057.1:10980-12441 GCA_964454365.1 uncultured Bacteroides sp.
GGGGTATCAACAGCCGGGCTATCAGCCTCCGCGTCCCACGACCAATCCCCCCGCGGGAGGAACGTCGGTCGCCGGCGGTGCCGGACCTGCTCCCTCGCGACTTTCATGCCGCGCCTTGGGCATCATTCTACCGCTCCAGCCGGGCGCTATCATAGGTCGCACCAACGGCAACTATGTCGCACAGCTCAGCGCCCTTAGCTACATCTCGGGCACTCATGCACGTCTCGATTTCAACGGCGTGTCATGGACTATTACTGACCTCAATTCGACCAACGGCACGATGGTCAACAACGTGCCTTGCACGCCCGCTCTTCCAATCAAGATAGGCGACGTGGTGCGCATCGGTCGCACTTATGATTTCTATGCCGAATAATTTTCTCCCTTAAAGCTCAAAATCATGAAAATAAGATACGACGTAATCAGCGATGTAGGGCGAGTCCGCTCCAACAACGAGGACATGGCCCTGGTTTTCGGCGCATTCATCCGCGACGGTGCCGACGGCTCGATGGTAAAGATGGACAGCCGTCCGCGGTTCACCGCCCTGGTAGCCGACGGCATGGGAGGATATGGAGGCGGAGAAATCGCCTCGGAACTCACCCTGCGCTCGTTTGACCAGTTTATCGTCAACCTCGCGCCGGGTCTCGACGACACTGAGGTGCGCGTCAACCTCAACCAATGGCTTGATGCGCATCAGAACCTTATCCGCGCCGAGCAGCAGAAGCCCGGCCTGGAACAGATGGGCACGACCCTCACGGGTATTTTCACCTACGGCGACCGCGAGTACATGATCAACGCGGGCGACTCGCGCGTCTACCGCTGGCGCAACAACAACCTGCGCCAGCTGTCGGTCGACCACTCCGAGCGCGAGCGTCTCAACGACCCCAACGTCCCGTCCAACCTGATTTACAACGCCATCGGTGTCCCCGATGCCTTCCTCACCATCACTGACCTTACTGACCGCTATCCTATCGTCGACGGAGACGTTTATGTCATCTGCTCCGACGGTCTTTGTGACATGATTGACGACGATGCCATAGCCTCCATCCTGGAAAAAGGGGGCGGCGCGCGCGAACTCGTCGATGCAGCTCTCGAGGCCGGAGGCAAGGACAACTGCACCGTCATCGTGCTCAGTATCTCCAAGCCCGAGGTTGAGGAAGCTCCCGCCGAGCCGGTCGTTCAGTCTGAGCCTGAACAGGTACAGGAACCGCTTGAAGCTCCGCAAACGGACATTGCATTTGAGATCGACACAGCCGTGGCAGAAACGCCCGCCGAACCCGTTCCTCCGACATTCAATCCATCAGAGGTACTCACCGAGGCTCCTCGCCCGCTATTCATCCACAACGATGCCCCCGAACAGCCGGCCGACGCTCGAGTTATTTCTACCGAAGAGCATGTTGAACAGGAGCCTCTGTCGTTCCGCGAGCGACTCAAACGAGCCAAAGGCCTCCTCAACGAAACCAT
>CAYVTB010000058.1:0-12401 GCA_964454365.1 uncultured Bacteroides sp.
TGAATTGTGAAAGAATAAATGTTAAAGAAAGTTTAGCCGGATGAAATATGCCTCTATGTTTGTTATGAATTTATAGAAACACACAAAAACCTGAAATATCTTCTAATATGAAACAAACGAGTCTCAACATATTGCTTGCGGCTGCATTGACAATTACGTCGGCTGTCCAAGTATCCGCTGCCGAGAGCGACACCACAGTGGTGAGCGAAGTCGTCGCCGTTGAGACGACGGTGGAGCCGTCCACAAGCTATTTTCCTGAACTCCAGGCTCTGGCCGACGCCTCCCTTACACAGTCATTTTCCGTCTCGGCACCTCAGATAGATCTTGCTGAAGTTGAACCCGTGGAGGTTGACCCCGCCGCTCTGGAGCGTCGCCGCCACAAGTTTATCTCACCTTATACATTGCCCTATACGCGCCACGCCGTCAACCGTGACTGGCACCGCATGTGGATCAACACGGCCGTGCTTAGCGGCGCTTACATTTCGACGCTCTTCGTGCTCGAGCTGCTCCCCGAGGATGCTACATCGTGGAACCGCGCATATATCAACCAGACTCCGATGTTCAAGCGCTGGTTCAGGAATGTATTCAAACGCGGCCCCGAGTGGGACCACGATAATCCCGTCTTCAACTTTGTGCTGCACCCCTATGCAGGGGCTGTATATTTCATGTCGGCCCGCTCGTGCGGTTTCAGTTTCTGGGGCTCGTTCCTCTATTCAGCGGCCATCTCGACAATTGGCTGGGAGTTTGGTATCGAGGCTTTCATGGAACGTCCTTCATATCAGGATATAGTGATCACGCCTGTTGTGGGCAGTCTCATCGGCGAGCTCTTCTACCGGGCCAAGCACGAAATCGTCAATCGCGGCTATGAACTGCTGGGGTCTTACGCCCTTGGACGCGCGGCCTGTTTCCTGATGGACCCCGTCAACGAGGTAATCGACCTCTTCCGAGGTAACCCCAACAGCGACTTCGCCCGCTCGCGTCGCATCACTTCGTCGTTCACCCCGACGGGCAACGGCTTTGCCCTGGCAATCAATTTCTGATTTCTGATAATACACTTATATAGCGATGGCCCGCGGGAATCGTTTTCCTGCGGGCCATCGTCATGTGTTGCCGTCGAGTTTTAACGGTGGTAGGTGAACTTTACGCGGGGAGCCCAGGCGAGGAAGTCCCTCACGGCGAAGTCGTAGACACACAATTCAAATTCAAGAGCGGTGTCGCCGGGGTCGGTGATGTCGAGCTGATCGTAAGGAATAAACAGCTTGAGGTCAGTGAGCTCGAGGATATCGGTGTTGACGTCATAGTTGCGGTTGACGGTTACCTGGCCGTCGGCTGCGCGGAACTGGCGGTCGGTGTCCATCAGCGGGTTGCCGGTCTCGTAGTAGAACCAAGCGCCGACCTGGACACGCTGCCCCGAGGCGTTGCGGATCACGATGTCGGCATGTATCTCGAGGCCGGCCTCGCCGTCGTAGACGGCTTCAGTCAGATGCACGTTATTGATTGTGGCCGAGGGGCCGCCGGTGGGCTGCTCGACAGAGACTCTCACCTGGCGTCCGGCGCCTGTGACATAGAAATCGGCGCGGCGCGATTCGGGACTTACGTTGCCGCCGTAGCTGACGGTGAAGGTGTTGCCGCTTTTCTTTGTGACCGTGAGGAACGAGGGCAGGTCGACGATGTTCCAGTCTTCGTCGCTCGAGGACACAAAGAAAGTCGTGGCGCCGCCGGCGCTCTTGAGTTCGACCTTCGAGGGGCTCTCGCCGTTGACCAGCAGGTAGGTCTCGTCCTCTTCGCGCTCGATGATGGTGGCGTAGGCAGTGTAGACGTTTTCGCCTTCGATCCACAGTTCGAAGCGGTATTGTCCCGGGGAGAATAAGTTGCGGCTGCGGTTGCCCCAGCCCATGCCGCGCACCTGGACGTTGTCACCGGGATAGAATGCGAAATTATAGCCCTGGGTGTAGCCGTCGGGTGATATATCCTTGGATACCATCATGTTGCCGTCGGGGTCGTAGATACGGGTGTAGAGGTCGACTTCCTTGTCAACCGAGGGGCCGTCGTAGGTGATGACGGGCCGCAGGAATCGCATTTCGTGGGCATAAAGAGGCTGTCCGACGGGTGTGATGACGCGGTTGTCATAGGTTGCGTTCATAAAGGAAACGTCGGTGATTTCGAGCTGGCGACCGCGCTGTTGACCGACTGTGTTGGCGCGCACCTTGCGCTCGGCGCCGGCCTGGTGCATGTTGACACGCACGGTGTGACCGCCGGCAGTGATTACAAAGGGGGCCTGGCGGGCGACGTTTGACGTGTTGGGCTGGCAAGCCACGGTGATGGAAGAGCCGGTGTTGGAGCTGACCGATATCCAATCGGGAAGATTTCCCACCTCGGGTGCCCCTACATTGCTGGTGATGTTGTAGACAACGGTGCCGCCGTCGGCCGGAACAGATGATTCCACGGCTTTGTTCTGGCCGTTGACGATCAGCTTCTTCCTCATCTGGGCAAGGCGTGTGCGACAATCCTCGATGCCCTTGGCGATGAGACCGTCGTGTTCGTCGGGGTTATAGTTGATGTCGTGACGGGCGCTGTTGAATTTGTTGAGCGCCGCGTTGAGCTGTGCCTCGGTAGTGGCATTTTTGAGCATACCCTGGGCCTCGACAAGAATTTCGTTGATGGCGCCCAACGAGAGGGTGACGCAGAAAGCAAGAAGGGTGAAAAGGAGGGAAATACGTTTTTTCATAGAAGAGATGAAAAAGCCTACTCTATGGCTTTGTTATAGATTGTTATATTGTTGTTTACGAGTTTAAGCGAGTACTCGCCGGGCTGGAGGCTGTGGGGCAGCACGATGACGAGCCGGCGGTCGGCACCGCTTTCGAGGACGATTGTCGCGCGCTCGCTGACAGTGGCGTTTCCGCCCGTGATGGAGTAGTTGAGGTTCACTCCTGGAATGTCTTCAGCGTTCACGCCGGTGTAATTGATCTCGAGTTCATTGCCCGAGATTGATGCCGATGTCACCAGCATCATCGCGCCGGGTACATTATAATCACGCGCGATGCGCGCGAGGTCGTCGCCGGCTTCCGAGCCGGGTTTCACCCGGGCCGCAATCTTGTAGTAGTTGATCGCCGTAGGAATTTCGCCGTCGTTGACAAGATTTCGCGCGGCCTGCACATATTTAGTATAGATGGTATTGACTTTTTCGCTGTATTCTTCCTCGACGTCGAGCAGGTCGTTGTCGGGGTTGTCGTTCAGGAAATCATATCGGTCGAGCATCGTGTGCAGGGAGTCGAGTTCGGCGGCTGCATCGATGATGAACGCGTAGCTGTTGTGGTTGCTGTTGCGGATATTGCTGCGGCAGATGTGGAGCATCTCTGTATAGCGGCTCTGGATGAGTTGCTCGTCTTCGTGGGCGGCGGGAGTGTCCTTGCCATTGTTGTTGAAGAAGAAGTAGATGCCGGCGGCCAGGGCGAGGATGCCTATTACGGCAAGCACGATATACATCGGTGTGCGGCTGCCCGAGCTGTCGCCGCCTTTCTTGTGGGTCTTGAGCCACTTGTTCCAGGTCAGTTTGCTGCCGGCGAGAACGTCGTCGGTATATTCCACGAGCTGCTCTGCAGTGGGGCGTTCCCATGTTTCCTTGGCCATGCAGGCGCGGATTATGTCGTTGAGTTGCGGGGAGAACTTCGACTTGTCGATATCGGGGAGCTGTGCACCGGCGAGGAGCATGCCGCCGCCCTGGCCCATGAAAGGCAGGTCACCGGTGGCGAGCTCGTAGGCCGAGACTCCGAGCGACCAGATGTCGCTGGCCTTGACTGCCATGGGATCGTTGGTGAAGCGTTCGGGCCCCATGTAGGCGAGAGCGCCCGAGCCTACCGAGCGCTTGGATTGCTTGCGCATGGTCGAGCGCATCTTGCGGCTGATGCCGAAGTCGGTGATAAGAAAGCGGTCGTTCTCGTCGTTAAGGATATTTTCGGGCTTGATGTCCTGGTGGAGAATCGGGGGTTCGATGCCGTGGAGATGGCGCAGGCCGGCGGCGACGTCGTGCAGGAAGTGCCACACGGTGTTTTCGTCGGCTTTTCCGGCGAGGGAGGCCGAGGAGCCCTTCTCGCAATATTTCATCGTGAGGAAAGGACGGTGGTTCCACACGCCGTAGTAGTCGGCCGTGAGAAGATGTTCCTCGCGCAGGCCGTAGACCACGCGGTATTCATCCTTAAATTCTTCCTGGCCGCTCTGGTCCAGGGATATATAGAGCTTTATAGCGAGCTCCATCTTGAGGACATTGTCCCAGGCGAGCCACACCTCGCCGAAGCTGCCGCTGCCGAGGTATTTCTTGAGCTCGTAGCGGTTGTCAATGAGCAAACCTTCTCTGAGGTCAGAATCGTTCATCGCTTTTTATATAGATTTAATTTTGTTTCAATAATTATTCTGTCGGTTCGGCGGGTACAACCGGCTCTGCGGGAGTTTCAGTGACGGTCTCGGTCTTCAAGGAAACAGTTGTGGAGAGCTTGTTAAGGGTTTCCTTAATCTTTTCAATGTTCCACTCGAGCATGTTGGCGATGAGGCTCTTACATTCCTTGACATTGTCGCCGGTCAAGGTGGGTAGCAATTCCTTGGCCTGGTGGTAATATGTGAGACGTGAATTATAGCGGTTCACCTGCTGGGTGTATTCCTTGCGCTTGTCATCGCCGGCCTTCTTTATTTTATCCGAGAGACTCTTAAGCTGGTCTTTCCATTCCGGAGCCTCGTTGATGATATTGTCGAGCGCCTGAATCAGATTTTTGCGCCAGTTCTCGCCGACGGCTGCGGCCAGAGCCGGATCAACCGGTACCGCGGATTCGCCGGCCTGAACCTCGGTCTTCTGAGGATCTGTCTCATTCTTGTCGCGGGCAGCTTCCTCGGTGGCAGCAAGCTGGTCTACCGCGGTTTCCGCCGCTTCTCCCATAATTGTTTCTGTTTCAGCGGAGGAGGTTACGGTCTGGGTTGCGGGATCGTCCTCGGGTGATGCCGTGAAGCGGCTGCCTTCGTCTTCAGAAGTGAGGAAAGAGATGCCTACGACTATAGCCGCGATGACAAGCAGGGCCACGCCGATGATCGCCCACAGGCGTCCTTTGCCGCCGGTCGTCTGCTTGCCGACGTCTTTCTTTCGGGCCGCGCGGGCCGCGGGAAGATCGCCCGTTACCTTGCAGAGGAGCACGGTGACGTTGTCATACCAGCCCTGGCGTTCGGCGGCTTCCATCAGTTTTACACGCATCTGCGGCAAGCTGTCATAGTTCTCGCGCATTATTCCGGAAATGGAATCGGTGATATCGCGCAGAGGCTCGTCGGGAACAACGCCGCTGAGGCCGTCGCTGCACATCATCACAATGTCACCGTTGCAGAGTTTTACAGAAGCGACATCGCTCACCGGGGCGGCTTCCGGGTCGCCCAACGAGCGGGTTACGATATTGCCCTGAGGGTGCCCGAAGGTGTCCTCATAAGTAATGATGCCCTTGTCGGCAAGTTCCTGAACGTAGGTGTGGTCGCGGGATACCGGCTCCAGCCCCGTCGCGGGATTGAAGCGGTAGGCGCGGCTGTCGCCGAGCCAGCCGACGGTCAACGTGTCGCCGAGAATCCAGGAAATAATGATCGTCGAGCCCATGCCGGCGCGCTCGGGATGGCCTTCGGTACCGCTCTTGACGCGGCGGTCGGCCTCGGCTATAACCCGGCGGATGTATTCCGCGCGGCTTTCGGGAGTGCGGATGATTTCGGGAGTGATGCGGTCGTGGCGGAACATCTCGGCCACCGTGTCCACGGCGATTTCAGAGGCGACCTCGCCGGCGTTCTGGCCTCCCATGCCGTCGGCCACGGCCATAATGCAGCCCCCGGCCGAGAGGGCCACGGGAGTGTCGGTGCGCTGAGGTCCGGCAATATCATCCAGGATGTCGTCGTCAATGTAAAAATTGTCCTCGTTACCGTTGAGCGGGGTGTCGGGTTCGTATTTACCGGCCGCGTCGGAATAGGCGACCAGGCGTATCGTGATTTTTTTTGCAGCCATTGCGAAAAAATGTGTGGAAATCTATTGGGAAGGGTTTGCTGCAAAGTTACAATTTTTTTCGCAATTGCCACAAGCACTGATAGAAAAATGTGCCACGCAACTTCACGAGTGGAAAAGATTGTAAAAAGTTGTTGTATTTATGAAATAATAATTGTAATTTTGCACCGAAAAACCTTTTAATCTTAATCTAAAACATGAATACCAAGAATTTACTTACCTTGCCCGCGGCGGATTGTATCCATGATACCCGCAGCCTCGTCACCCGCTGTCACAACCTTCGTCCTACCTCGACCGGTGCTGCTCTGGAGCCGGCGCCGACCCCCGCTCCGACAGGAAGCGGCGACTGGTGTCCGGCAGCCACGGTCTCTCCCGGCGCGGGACAGCCGGATATCACTGTTTATACCAGCGGCAATAAAATCGCATTGCTGCGCGGGTTGCTCCCCGTGGCGACTGTCGAAGCCGGTACGGCCCCCTTCACGTTCATCACCGAGGGCAACCTCCTCTATGTCGTCGGGCAGGCGACCACGAAAGTCTACCGGGTGAGCGCCACAGGATTAAAGGCTGTCGAGCGACCCGTGCCGCGCGTGAGATTCAAGGTGTCGACAGCCGCTCCGGTAGCGGCGACCATGGGGCCGGTGACCCTGAGTCGGGCTTATCTCGCCGGCGAGACCATTTCCCGCAGCGATGCCGGGAAGGTATCGGCGGCGGCAAGTGCGTTGTGGCGGCGGCTCGACCGCGGCGCGCGCAACGCCGGTGTGTGGTGGATGCCGGCGTTGCTGGCAGCCCGCATTCTTGACAGCCGCGGGCGATGCGTCTATGTGTCGGCGCCCTTCTACGCCATGGGCCCCGTAGAGGCCTTTGACGGCACCATGCACCTTTCCTCGAGCGACGGACGGCGCACAGCCGGGCTTGAAGTGACAGCTCCCGCCTGGAGTATTAATCTCGAGGTTGACGACCTCGGCTCGGCGGGAGGATATGTTTGCGAGGTACTTGCCACGCCGATGCTGCAGCGTGTCGACCCCTCGGCCGGCTTCGATGTGAGTTTGCGCAGGCGAGCCGACGATTCTTCCTTCTGCACGGTGACCGGCATCGCCGGCCCCGCTGCCTGCCGGCCCGGTGTACCCCGCGACCGTGTCGCCGCTCTCGAGCGCCTCGCCGGCGCGTTTGATTCCTATGCCACGGTACTATCCCGACGCACTCTGCTGCCCGGAGCCGACGGAGTGGCGCGGATTGCCGTCGAGCCGTCTGCTTCGGGCTCGGCAGCTGCCGATATCGCCTCCCTTACACGGCATGTCGACCACAACCGCATCCCGATGCCATGGCTCGGTGCACCCCATTCCATCGGCGCGGCTGCTGTGGCCGCCGGTCCTTCGTCAATGCTGCTTGTATCGCCGGGGGTGACGCCTTTCCGCGGCTATCTTCCGGAGGAAATGGCAGCCGTGACCGATAGCTCGGCAGGAACGTGGCACGCGCTCTGCTGCGTTACCTTTGACGACGGCTCGACCTCGGTAGTCACTTCCGAGGGGACGGGGGACTGTCCCTTGTCCTTCGGGCCAGTGCTGAGCTATCCCTCGCCGCGCGCGGTGTCGCTCTACATTGCCGTGAGGAACGCCTCAGGGGTACGGTCGGGTACCTTCCCGCTCACGCCCGACCCTGACAACCGCCGGGCACTGTATGTCGACCCGTCGCTGGCGCCCGTGTGCCTCCCCGACGAGCCCGAGGCTTACGTCATCCCCTCCCATCTCCCTGCCGTGTGGAACTATGAGGGCTACATCGCCGTCGCTCCGGCGGGTGACGCCGGTAACCCTGTCGTGGCGGTCAATCCTGTGCCGGGACAGGTTGAGGCGGCTGTTCCGGCACAATACCGGCAGGCGTCGTGGGACTACGGGCGCTCGCGCTTCTTGCTGTTCACGGGTGCCGGAGTGTGCTCGGTCGTGGTTCCCGCGTCGCGTAACTCCCTGTCTATGTCGGTGATTGACTCGAGGGTGCTACAGTCGTCACGCGCTATCGTCGATGCCGGCGAGGCTATCTATGCCGTGCTCTCGGGCGAACTCGTGAAGATTGCCGGCGGCCGCCTCACGACCCTGCGCCGTTGTGACAAGGTGAAGGCCCTGGCTTTTGACCGCAAGCGCGGGGAATTGTGGCTCATATCGGCTTCCGGGCCGGTCGAGGTGATGTCGGTAGCCGACGGCACCCGCTATACACTCGGTCTCGAGCTCGTGCCGGAGCAGACGGTGACCGTCAGTGGCCGCTCCTATGTGAACAACGGCTCGGGTTATATGGAGGTCGGTAAAGACGGCCTCTTTATCAGGCTTGATGTGGCCTGGGAGCGCAAGGTTGAAGGATCCGGTGCGCGGCAATGTCGCCTGCGTGCCGATATGACAGGTCCGGTTACAGAAATGACAGTTGCCGCGAGCCGCAATATCCTGAACCGGGCCGCCCCGGGCTGCGAGGCATCAATCACTATCGAGGGTAATGTCAAATCGCCGGTCTCGCGCCGTTTTCATACCCGTGGCCGCGGGCATGTGCTGACGCTTGTCGGCTCGGCCGGCCCCGGTTTCCTTTTCCGCAACCTTTCAATCTGATGCTATGGATATCAAGAAAATACTTGCCGAGGATGCGCGCCGCCGTGCCCGCGTCCCGGCCTACGACCCGGTGGCGGGTGATCCCGGGCGTCCGGGAATGGTGAGCGTGTCGACGCCGGTGCCGGGTCTTCCCCGCGCGCTGGTGCCCAAATCCATGACCGAGGACCCCGCTTACCGCGATGCCTGCCGCGACTCGGTGGCGTGGCGGCGGTTGCGTTGCCACCACGATTTCGAGTACTGGTGTGCGACCTGTGTCACCGTGCGTCACAAGACGCGCGGCGAGGACGTGCGCCTTGTTCTCAACGCGCCCCAGCGGAGGCTGGCCCGCGCCCTGGAATCGCAACTCGTTGCCGGCCGGCCCCTGCGCGCTATTATTCTCAAGGCGCGTCAATGGGGCGGCTCTACCCTCGTACAGGCTTATATGGCATGGATTCAGACCTGCCGCCGTCTCAACTGGCACTCGATAATCTGCTCCCAGGTCAAGGATACCTCGGCCGGCATCCGCGGGATGTTTGCCAAGATCCTTGAGAATTATCCGGCCGAGCTCTGGGACGGCGACGTGGCACCGGCCTTCACGCCTTATGAACGCTCGGGCAACGTGCGTGTAATCAAGGGGCGCGGCTGCCGCGTGACGGTCTCCTCTGTCGAGAACCAGGATGCCGTGCGCGGCGCCGACTTTGCCATGGCCCATCTGAGCGAGGTGGCCTACTGGCGCGCGACGCCGGGCCACTCGCCGGGCGACGTGATCCGCGCCATCTGCGGGTCGGTGCCGATGATTCCCGAGTCGCTGACGGTGATGGAGTCGACCGCCAACGGGGTAGGGAATTTCTTCCATCGCGAATGGCTGCGTTCCGAGCAGGGCCTTGACGGGCGCCTGGCCATCTTCGTGCCCTGGTATGAGATAGAGTATTATCGCCTCGAACCGCCTTCGAGGGAGGATGTCGCGGCCACGTTCACGCCGCGCGAGCGGCAGCTGTGGGACGCCGGCTGTGATCTCGACCAGATCTACTGGTACCGCTGCAAGCTGGCCGAGCTGGGGTCGGAGGAGCGCATGATGTCGGAATTTCCGTCCACGGCGACCGAGGCATTCATTTCGACCGGCCGCGGTATCTTTCCCCGCGAAGCCGTGGAGTTGCTGGCCCGTGACTGCCGCGAAGCTGTCCGCGGCGAGGTGATCGACGGATGCTGGAAGGAGTCGCGCGACGGCACGGTGGAGCTGTGGCAGAAACCGTGCCGAGGCGCCTTCTATGTCGTGGCGGTCGATATCGGCGGTCGCTCTTCCGGGGCCGACTTCTCGGTCATTGCCGTTATGCGCCACAATCCCGGCAGCCGACACGAGGTGGTGGCCCAGTGGCGCGGCCATTGCTACCACGACGTCCTGGCCGACCGTGCCATGGCCCTGGCGTCATTCTACAACGAGGCCCTGCTTGTGGTCGAGAGCAACTCGCTTGAGAGCGGCGCAGGAGCGGGCTACGGCATGTATATCCTTGAAAGGCTTGCCGAGTATCCCCGCCTCTACCGCCGTCGCGTCTACGGCGACGCGGGCCGCGAGGAGACCTCGCGCATCGGGTTCCACACCAACCGCGCCACAAAGGAAATGATAATCAGCGGACTGCTAGCCGCCGTGCGCGACGCAACGTTTATCGAGCACGACCGCCGCGCCATTGACGAGCTTCTCCGCTACGAGCAACGGCCCGACGGATCCTACGGCGCCTGTGACGGTGCCCACGACGATATCGTCATGACCAGGGCTATCGCCATGCACGTCCTGAACGGTCTCAAGCCGGTACCTGCAGTCAATTCCGACACAAGTATGCTGCCTTGGTGAACCACTTTGAGATAAGAGTTGTTATAATTGTAACATCACAAATTGTAACCAAAATTCAAAAAAATAAAACCGATATGATCTTCTCCTTTGACACACGCCGCCGCGCCGCAGTTGATACTATAACACGCACCCGTCTCTCATTCAAGCCTCTCCGCCTCCCCGATATGCCCCTCGTGAACCGCTATCTCCAGCGCTCGGGCAGCCGCGCCTGTGATTACACCATCGGCGGCCTCTACATGTGGATCGATTACCTCCGCTATGAATATTGCGTAGTCGACGACACGCTCTTTATCAAGGGCGTTGACGAGGTCGACACCTCGCGGGCTGCATTCATGATGCCTGTCGGCGCTCTCTCGACCGGCGCTGCCGTGCAGATGATTCTCGACTATTGCCGCATCAATGATATTACCCCGGTGTTCACCGCCGTCCCCGCCGACCGCGTCGACGACCTGATGGACGTCGTGGGCCAGAGTTCCCTGCGCGAGCCTATCTCTGACTGGGACGACTATCTCTATGACGTCAACTCCCTGGCTACTCTCTCGGGCAAGCACCTGATGAAGAAGCGCAACCACGTCAACCGCTTCTTTGCCGACAATCCCCACTGGAGCTTCGAGGCGCTGACCCACGAGATCCTGCCCGAGACCATCCTCTTTTTCGAGGGTCAGAGCCATCCCGATGATCCTGAGGCATCGCCCCTGGAACTTTACGAGGCACGTCAGTGTCGCCGCGTGCTTGCCAACCTCTCGAGCTATCCCTTCGAAGGCGCCGTCCTGCGCGGCGAGAGCGGCGAAATCGTGGCCTTTGCCGTGGGCGAGGTCATCGGCGACACCCTCTTTGTTCATATCGAGAAGATGAATCACGAAGTGTCGGGCGCCGGCGCCGCCATCAACAAGCTTTTCGCAGCCTACATGCTGCGCCGCCATCCCGCCTTGCGCTATGCCAACCGCGAGGAAGACTGCGGCGACACCGGCCTGCGCCAGGCCAAGGAATCCTACTATCCCAGCCTCAAACTCGCCAAATACAACGTCATCCCCGCCTGAGATTATATAAGGACTTTAAAGTCATTAAGGTCCTTAAAGTCCCTAAGGACCTTAATGTCTCGCTTTATAATTATAGTGCGGGATGTTGGGGTTTATGTATTGAGGGGGAGGGGTGGATGGTTAAATAAAGTTAATGAATCACTTTCCGTGTTAAAAATACAGGGTGATTGGGGCTTTCAGGGTCCGGACACTTGCACTTTGTTACAATTTTTTATAACTTTGCAGCATCTTCAATGAGTTGGAGGAGGCCACGGGCTTCCTCCTTTTATTTAAAAGCAAAAATGATTGACAAACAATTGCTCACACAGACGGTGACCGATGCCCTGCAGGGCACCGACATTTTTCCGGTAGAGATCAAGGTGACTCCTGCCAACGAGATAACCGTCGAAATCGACTCGCCCGAGGGCATCGACATCGATACCTGCGCGATGATCACCCGCAAGATCGAGGAAGTCTTTGACCGCGATGTCGAGGATTATGAACTTGAAGTAGGCTCGGCCGGTCTCACCGCTCCTTTCAAGGTGCGCGGTCAGTACCTTAAAAATATTGGCAACGAGGTGGAAGTCCTCACCCGCGACGGCCGCAAGCTGCGCGGCATCCTGGTCGATGTCGCCGAGGACGGCCGTTTCACCGTCGAGGTCCCCACCAAGGTGAAGCACGAGGGTGCCAAGCGGCCCGTGGTCGAGAACGTCCCCAACAGCTTCATGCCCGAAGATTGTAAATCTGTCACTTACGTAATCAATTTCAAATAAGATAACATAACACTTTCTCACGATATGGCTAAGAAAGAGGAAACCCCTAATATGGTCGAGCAGTTTGCCGAGTTCAAGGAGCTCAAGAACATCGACAAGTCTACAATGATCAGCGTGCTCGAGGAGTCGTTCCGCAACGTGCTGGCCAAGATGTTTGGCACGGACGAGAACCTCGAC
>CAYVTB010000059.1:0-12131 GCA_964454365.1 uncultured Bacteroides sp.
ATCGAGGATCTCTCGGTGATGCTGCAGGTGATGTACTTCCGCAAGACCGGCGGCAAGCGCATTTTCAAGATGGCGCCTCTGCACCATCACTATCAGAAGCCCGGCAATGCCGGTATAGACGCGTTGATTCAGCGACCGATAGCCCCGATTCCCGAAGCCAAGATCGTGACGCGCTTCTGGATTATCGGCATCATCCTGGCCGCAGTGACATTTGTAACCTTAAAGATACGATAAATATATGAGCGACAAGAAAAGACTGGCCGTGCTCGGCGGCGGCGAAAGCGGCGTCGGAGCGGCTATCCTGGCCAAGGACCGGGGCTATGACGTTTTTCTGAGCGACAGCGGAAATATCGCTCCCCGCTATGCTGCAGTGCTCGAGAGTGAAAATATTCCCTACGAGCAGGGCGGCCACACGGAATCTCTGATCCTCAACGCCGACGAGGTCGTAAAAAGTCCCGGCATTCCGTTGACGGCGCCTCTGATTGTCAAGCTCCTGGAACAAGGCACGCCCGTGATAAGCGAGATAGAGTTTGCAGGCCGGTACACCGACTCCAAGATGGTGTGTATCACCGGCTCCAACGGCAAGACGACGACCACATCGCTGATATATCACATCCTGCGCAAGGCAGGTGTTGACGCCGGTCTCGCAGGCAATATCGGTAACTCGTTGGCCCTGCAGGTGGCGCGCGACCCTCATCCTGTCTATGTCATCGAGCTGAGCAGCTTCCAGCTCGACAATATGTACGACTTCAAGGCCAATATCGCCGTACTGCTCAATATAACACCCGATCATCTTGATCGTTATGACTACAAGATGCAGAACTATGTCAACGCCAAGTTCCGCATCCTGCAGAATATGACGCCCAAGGACGCTTTCATCTACTGGCAGGACGACCCTGTTGTAAAGGCCCAGCTTGAGCGCATTACGGTCGATGCCCGCATGTTCCCCTTCGCAGAGAAGCAGGAGGAAGACACGGCAGCCTATATCGACGCCGACGACCGCCTCGTCATCAACACTCCCGGAACGTCGCTGACAATGCCCCGCGCCGACCTTGCCCTCCACGGCCTGCATAATATCTACAACTCCATGGCTGCCGGCATCAGCGCCGGTCTTCTCAACATTAAGCGCGAGGACATCAGGGCTGCCCTGAGCGACTTCACCGGTGTGGAGCACCGTCTCGAGCCTGTCGCCGTGATCGACGGCGTGGAGTGGATTAACGATTCCAAGGCTACCAACGTGAACTCCTGCTGGTATGCGCTTGAGTCAATGACGCATCCCACAGTGCTGATTCTCGGCGGTAAAGACAAGGGTAACGATTACACCGAGATTCTGCCTCTGGTCAAGGAAAAAGTCAAGGCTATCGTCGCCATGGGCAAAGACAACGCCAAGATCATCGACTTTTTCACATCCAATACCGACCTCGAAGTGGTGGATACCCACTCCCTCGGGGATGCCGTCGAGGCCTGCCGCAAGCTCGCCTCCGAGGGCGATACCGTGCTGTTGTCGCCCTGCTGTGCCTCTTTCGATCTCTTCAAGAGCTACGAGGACCGCGGCCGTCAATTCAAGGACAAAGTCAATTCACTTAAATAATCATAAATCTCTCCGAAAAAGATGTCAGCATCAACCGCTACAGTTGCCCGGGACGACGCGACGCTTGCCGCGCCCGCTCCCGAGGCAGTGAACAAGCCCAGGGTCGACTCCTATATCTGGGGGTCCTATATCGCTCTGGTCATCGTGTCCATTGTAGAATTGTTCAGCGCTTCGTCCCAGGAAGTGCAGGTCAACAATATCTACGGGCCTATCATCCGCCATGCCATGTTTCTCGGCATAGGTCTCGTGCTTATGATTATCATCCAGCGCACCCACTTCCTGAGACTTTACTACTTGATTCCCACCTTCGTAGTGGGGTCGTTGCTGCTCATGACGTGGGTTCTTGCGGCCGGTGTCAACATCAACGGCGTCAAGCGAGGCATCGCCATGGGGCCGGTCATTATCCTTCCGGCCGAGTTTCTCAAGCTTGCCGTGGCGCTGGGCATCGCCTGGATCCTGAGCCGCTCCCAGATCAAGGTCAAGGGGCAGCACGATGTCTCCAAGGGCGGTATCATAGCCTGTGCCTGCCTGGTGCTCATCAGTTCTGCATTGCTCATTAACCAGGGTCTCACCAACACCCTGCTGCTCATGGGCATCTCGCTCGGCATGATGCTTATCGGCGGCGTGAGCTGGCGCAAGCTGATGTATGTCGTTCTGACCTACCTGTTCCTCGGGGGCTGTTTCATGATGTATAAGAATCTGAGTCACCGTGACCAGGGGCCCACGCCGATGGATTATGAGCTCGCACGTATCAACCAGACCGATGTAGTCTCGACAGCCAATAAGAAAGACCGCAGTGTCACCTGGAAGAAACGCGTGGAGCGTCATCTGCGCTTCAACAAGAGTACCGATCCCATTACCGACGAGAACAAGCAGGAGCAGCTGAGTTTCATCGCCCAGGCCCACGGAGGACTGACGGGCGTCGGGGTAGGTAACTCCCGCGAGAATGCCCGCCTGCCGCTGGCGTTCAGTGATTATATCTATGCGATTATAGTCGAGGAACTCGGGGCTGTCATCGCCATCTTTGTCCTGGCGCTCTACCTGTTCCTGATGGGTAGGGCGGGGCGCCTGGCGATGGTGTTCAAGAGTACCTTGCCATGTCTGCTCGTGATTGGTTGCGCGCTGGTTATCTGTCTCCAGGCCTTGTTCCATATCTGTATCGTCACGGGGGTGTTCCCCGTCTCGGGACAGCCGCTTCCGCTAATTTCAAAGGGCGGCACGTCTATCATAGCGACGTCGATTGCCCTGGGCGTGATGCTGTCGGCCTCGCGCTGGGCTGCCCGCACGACCGACGGGGAGGAGACCTTCCGCCGCGAGCTCAGCACCCTCCCGAGCGAGATTGCCAATATCAATCCTTCAAACATCAAATAACCGGGTTATGTCAGATACTTTCAAGCGAGTTCTCATAAGCGGTGGCGGCACAGGCGGCCACATTTTCCCCGCCCTTTCCATTGCCGCTGCCATTAAGCGCCGTTCGCCCGAGTGCGAGATACTTTTCGTTGGAGCGCAAGGCCGCATGGAAATGGAGCGTGTGCCGGCCGCAGGTTTTGAAATCATAGGATTGCCGGTGGCCGGTTTTGACCGCAAACGTCCCTGGCGCAACGTGTCCGTGCTGTGGAAGCTGTGGAAATCCCTGCGCAAGGCAAGGAAGGTTGTCAAGGATTTCAAGCCTCAGATAGCTATCGGTGTGGGCGGGTACGCCTCCGGTCCGACCCTGAAAGTAGCCCAGCGGGCCGGGATTCCGACCCTGCTGCAGGAACAGAACTCCTATGCCGGCGTGACCAATAAGCTGTTGGCGTCCAAGGCCGGCGCCGTCTGCACGGCCTATGACAACATGGACCGCTTTTTCCCCGCCGACCGTATAAAGTTTACGGGTAACCCCGTGCGTCCCGCTCTCCTTGAGTGTACCATGACTCCCGCCGAGGCACGCAAGGCACTGGGGTTTGACCCCGATCGCCCCCTGGTGCTTGTTGTCGGTGGATCCTTGGGTGCTCTCACTATCAATAAAGCAATGGCAGCCGGGCTGGATACTCTGCTCGACGGCAAGACTCAGATCCTCTGGCAGACGGGTCGCTCGGGCGAGCAGATCGGTCTCACAGCGGTGGAAGGCCGCAAGGACGTGGTTGCGTTGCCGTTCATTTCCGACATGGCAACCGCCTATCGCGCCGCTGACCTCGTGGTGTCCCGCGCCGGCGCCGGAACAATCAGCGAGCTGCAGCTCCTTGGCAAGCCGGTTATTCTGGTGCCGTCGCCCAATGTCGCCGAGGATCATCAGCGCAAGAACGCCTTGGCTCTGGTTGAGCGTAACGCTGCCGTGATGGTTCCCGATTCTGAGGCGGCCGACCGGTTAACCGGTGAAATCAAGCGCCTGATCGCTGACTCCGCCGCCCGCGAAGAATTAAGCTACAATATTTCAAAAATGGCCCTGCACAACGCCGATGAAAAGATCGTCGACGCTGCCGAGGGCCTCGTCAAAAAAGCTGAAAATAAATGAAACGAGTATATTTCATAGGTGCCGGCGGCATAGGAATGGCCGCGCTCGAGCGCTATTTCCTTTCCAAAGGGATGAAAGTGGCCGGATATGACCGCTTCCCGACGGCTCTTACTGAAGAACTTGCGCGCGAAGGCGTCGAGATGTCCTACAACGACACGGTCGACGAAATTCCCGCCGAATTCCGCGAGCCTTCCGATGATACCTTAGTGGTTTACACACCCGCCGTGCCGGCCGATTCAGCCGTGATGCGCTTTTTCACCGAGGGAGGTTTCAAGCCCGTGAAGCGCTCGGTAGCCCTCGGCCACATCACCGAAGGCTCCAAGGCCCTGTGCTTTGCCGGAACACACGGAAAGACAACGACCTCGTCGATGGCCGCTCATCTGCTCAACAAGTCGAGCGTGGGTTGCAACGCCTTCCTCGGCGGTATTCTTCTCGGCTACAACAGCAATCTGATGCTGTCCGAGACGTCGCCCTTTACCGTTGTGGAGGCCGACGAATACGACCGCTCTTTCCACACGCTGCGCCCCTATGTGGCAGTTATCACTGCGACCGACCCCGATCACCTCGATATTTACGGCACCGAGGAAGCATATCTGGAGTCGTTCGCTCATTTCACGGAACTTATCCGTCCCGGAGGCAAGCTCCTGGTTCACACCGGCCTCAAGCTCAAGCCGCGTCCCGGTAAGGACGTGGAGGTGTTCACCTACAGCCGTCACGAGGGCGATTATCATGCCGAGAACATCCGTCGCGGGGATGGCCGCATAGTCTTTGACTTTGTCTATCCCGGCGGTGTGCTGAAAGATGTCGAGCCTGGCGTTCCTGTCGATATCAATATCGACAATGCCATTGCTGCCCTTGCAGCCGTGCATTTAGCCGGAGCTTTGGAGCCCGAAGCAGCCCGTCGCGCCATGGCATCCTATCCCGGTGTCGAGCGCCGCTTCCAGGTGCACCTGCGTCAACCCGGGCCCGAGGGTAAGGTTGTCATTGACGACTATGCCCATCATCCCGACGAGCTGTCGTCCTCGATACGCTCGGTCAGGGCCCTCTATCCTGGTCGCCATCTCACGGTCGCCTTCCAGCCCCATCTCTATACCCGCACGCGCGATTTCGCTCCGGAATTTGCCGAGGCTCTGTCGCTTGCCGATGCCGTCGTGCTCGCCGACATCTATCCCGCGCGGGAGCTTCCGATCGAAGGCGTGACGTCAAAAATTATCTTTGACCGCATCAAAACCGACGATAAGGTGATGATTTCAAAGGAAGATTTTGTAGATACGCTCAAAAACCGTAACTTTGACATCTTATTGACGGCCGGTGCCGGTGACATGAGTTTCAGCGTTCCCGCGCTGTGCCGTGCTATTGACCCCGAGTCGACAATCAACTACGTTAACGATAGATAATTAAACCGCTCTATAGCTGCGTCGCCGCATAAAATGATTAACCGCAATCCATTGCTTGCCTTTGCACTGACACTCGTCATGGTGATCTATCTGGCTTTCTCTCTGCCTGTAACGGCCGAGATGGCCCGGAACGACACCTTTGCCGGCTGTCACATCAATGTCGCCGATTCCCTCTCGACCGGCTTCGTGTCGCAGCTCGAGGTGTCGCGCGAGTGTGACGACATCATGCAGTGGATCACCACGCGCAAGCGCGGCGAGGTTGACCTGCAGGCTCTGGAAAACACCCTGCGGGCCTGCGACAAGATCGAGGAAGTCAATGTCAATGTCCTCAACAACGGTCTCCTCAATATCGACGTAACGCCGATGGTGCCGGTCGCCCGAGTATTCGACAACAATTCGTCATATTACATCAATGCCGTAGGGAAGCGCATCTCGGCCGACCCGCGTTACCACGTCGATGTCCCCGTGGTGGTCGGCTATTTTCCTGCCGAGCGCCCGGCGGTGAATCTGTTGCCGCTGCTTCATTATATAGCCTCCGATCCCACGCTCGACGCGCTGGTGTCGACCGTGAAGCAGGAGCGCAACGGCGATATCACCATCGTGCCCTCTATCCGCGGCCATGTAATCAACTTCGGCGACACTTCCCTGGTGGCCGACAAGTTCACCCGCATCGAAGCTTTCTACAAAAGCGTGATGCCCGTGAGAGGGTGGGAGACATATGATACTGTGGCCGTCAAATGGCGTGGCCGCGTGGTGGCGACCCGCCGCAACAAGGCTCTTCCGGATTCACATCTGTCGGCGGTACTGGAGGAATACGACGACATTGACGACCACGAAACAATGATAACCCCGCTGCACAGCGACACCGCGGCACACGTTCAACGTTAACAACAATCTATCTATGGAAACCAGATATATAGTAGCAATCGAAATAGGCAGCTCCAAGATCAAAGGTATAGCCGGAGCCGTCGACCCCACGGCAGCCATCTCGGTGATAGCTGTGGAAGAAACCGACAGCGGCGACAGTGTGCGCCACGGTCGCGTGCAGAACGCCCGCGAAGTGGCAACCCGCGTTAACGAGCTCATCCGCCGACTCGAGAACAATCCGAAGCTCGCCAACGGCCGCATCACCTCGGTGTTTGTCTCGGAAGGCGGTCGCTCCGTGATGTCGCGTCCTGCCGAGGCGTCGCTCAATCTTGCCGGTGAGGTCGAGATTACAACGCAGATCCTTGAAAAGCTGCACAACGAGGCGCGCTACAATCTGGCAACCGACCGCGACGTGCTCGCCATCAGCAACCGCCGATTTGTGGTGGACCACTCGGAGGTCAAGAAATTTGTCGGCTCCTTCGGTTCCAGCGTCAAGGGAGAGTTTACTGTCGTGACCGTCTCGCCGGAGAACCGCCGCAATCTCGAGCGCGTCAAAATAGAATCGCGCGGCGTCGACATTCCCCGCACCTACATTCCGCGCCCCATCGCCGTTGCCGAAATGGTCCTGAGCGACAGCGACCGCCAGCTCGGCACGCTACTCATCGACATAGGCTCCGAGACTACCACCATCGCAATCTACAAGGACAAGGCCCTGCAGCTGATGGCCACCCTTCCCATGGGCGGTTTCAATATCACCCGTGACCTCAGCGTGGGTCTCGGTATCACCGACGAGGCTGCCGAGAATATCAAGGTAACCAAGGGACACGCCGTGGCCGACCGCATCAAGAACCCGGACCCCGATCCCGAGACTGCAGAAATCACCAATTATATCTCGGCCCGCGCAGGCGAGATCATCGCCAATGTCGTGAGCTACGTCGACAACAGCGATTTCAAGATCAAGGATCTCCCCGGCGGTATAGTCATTACCGGCGGCGGCTCGCGCCTGGCCGGTCTCGACGAGATGATCAAGAGCCAGACCAAGGCCAAGGTGCGCCATGCCGTTATTGACGCTACTATCAGCGGCGCTCCCTATAATACGGTCGATAATGTCGACGTGATAGCTATGGTGAGATATGCAGCCGCCACGGGCGCGCCGAGCTGTATCGAATTCCCCGTGCAGCCGGTCACTCCCGCCGCGCCGGTCAACCAGCCTGCTCAGGGAGGCGAGGTACAGTGGCGCCGCCAGCAGGTGCCTGCCGAGAACGATCCCTCGCTTCTCAAGGACGACGACATGGACCAGCCGGCCAATATCAACGACGAGCTCAATCTCGACGACACGATGCCGGCTCCCGGCGGCGATGCCGAGTCGACCCGCCAGAGTCTGCTCGACCGCATCAAGAACTGGTTTACAGCTCCACAGGACGCCGACCTTGACAACGATAACGAGAATTCCGAGATCTGATACCACCACGATAATAAAGAATAAGCAACTATGGCTCCCGAAGATTCACAATATCTCGATAAATATCAGTCACAAAATGACACCGAGCAAGAAGCCAACCGCATCATAGTGGTGGGCGTGGGCGGCGGCGGCAACAATGCCGTCGACCACATGTTCCGCCAGGGTGTCGAGCATGTTTCATTTGTGGTGGTCAACACTGACGGGCAGGCACTGAAGAATTCCTCCGTGCCCTCGCGCCTGCTGATTGGTCCCACGACTACCAAGGGCCGCGGCGCCGGCAACGACCCCGAGAAGGCCCGCGCGGCCGCCGAGGAAAGCGCCGTGCAGATCGCCGATATCTTCACCGACGACATGGACATGGTCTTTGTCACTGCCGGCATGGGTGGCGGCACAGGCACCGGGGCAGGTCCCGTCGTGGCCCGCATCGCCAAGGAAAAAGGGCTGCTTACGATCGGTATCGTGACGATTCCCTTCATGTTTGAAGGCATGAAGAAAATCCAGAAGGCCCTCAACGGCGCCAACGAGATGAGCAAATATGTCGACGCGATAATGATCGTCAACAACGAGCGCCTGATAGAGATATACCCTGACTTTGAATTTGAATCGGCCTTTGCCAAGGCCGATGATATCCTGTCAACGGCCGCCAGCTCGATCGCTGAGATCATCACCCACAAGGGCTATATCAACCTTGACTTCAACGACGTGAACACGACCTTGCGCGACGGCGGCACGGCTATTATCGCCGTGGGCTACGGCGAGGGCGAGAACCGCGTCACCAATGCTATCCAGGACGCCCTCCACTCGCCTCTGCTGAAGAATACCGACGTATTCTCGTCCAAGCGCATCCTGTTCAACCTCTACTACTCGCGCACGGCCAACGTCCGCTTCAAGGCTTCCGAGGCCAAGGAGCTCAACGACTTCATCCGCCGTGTTGAGCAGGAAGTTGATGTGATCTGGGGTATTACCTACGACGAGACCCTCGGCGACAAGGTGAGATTCACCATTCTTGCATCGGGCTTTGACGTGACGGTCAACGACAAGGACGTGATCCGCGCCAAAACCCAGGAAGCGCCCGTCAAGCAACCTACCGAGGTCGACATAACGGAGATCAGCCAGTACTATGGACAGGAAAAGGTGCAGACAATCGAGCGCGAGCGTGAGACTCAGAACTATATTATAATGTCGCCCGAGTCGATGGACGACGATAACAAGATAGCAGAGTTTGCCAAGGTACCGACCTTTGCCCGCGACAAGCGCAAGAAACCTGTTCAGGCCTCGTCGCAGCAGCCCGCGGCACAGGGGGGATCATCTTCTGCCACGCCTGATAATACAGGGGCCTACACAATCGCGTTTGATCCCGAGGACGTCTGAACTCCGTGAGTAAACCTTAGCGCCCGGCAATGTGTTCTTTAAATATATGGAACGAAAAAAGAAAACAATCGTAATATCGACAGGCGCCGGCATGAGTGCCGAGAGCGGCATCGCGACTTTCCGCGACGCCGGCGGCCTCTGGGATAAATATCCCGTGATGGAAGTCGCCAGTGCCGACGGCTACCGCCGCAATCCCGAGCTGGTCCATGAGTTCTACAATCAGCGCCGGCGCGAGCTTGTGAAGGCCGAGCCCAATGCCGGTCATCGCGGCCTTGCCGAGCTTGAAAAGGACTATGACGTCTATGTCATAACCCAGAATGTCGATGACCTCCATGAGCGTGCCGGGTCGAGCCATGTGTTGCACCTCCACGGCGAGCTGATGAAGGTTAGAGCCGTCGACGATGAGTCAAAGGTCTACACGCTAAAGCAGGGTGAACTCGAGACGACGCCCCAGACGGTGATTGACGGTCACCGCGTGCGTCCCCACATTGTTTTCTTTCAGGAGGCGGTCCCGATGTTTGAACCGGCTACCGAGCTGGTCGCCAGGGCAGATGTTTTCGTAATCATCGGCACGTCGCTGGCTGTTTATCCCGCGGCGTCGCTTCTCCACTATGTGAGACCCGGAGTGCCGGTCTACTACATCGACCCCAATCCCGCGGCCGTTCCCGAGGGTGTAAAGGTGATCAAGGCTACCGCTACGGAGGGTGTAGCGCAACTCGCCGCCATCCTCGCCTCAAATGATTGATTATAATTATTATATAACTGACATATTATGGAAACAACACGTCAAGCCAAAATATCGCGCCTTCTGCAGAAGGAGCTCAGCGAAATCTTCCGCCAGCAGACTGCCAAGACCACGGGCGTCATCGTCTCGGTGAGCGCCGTGCGCGTATCGCCCGATCTTTCGATCGCCAAGGTTTACCTCTCTATTTTCCCGTCACCCAAGGGCGCCGAAATTCTTGAGTCTATCAAGCAGTCGGCCAAGACCGTTCGTTACGAGCTTGCCCAGCGCGTGCGTTTCACCCTGCGCAAGACTCCCGAGCTGCAGTTCTATCTCGACGACTCGCTCGATTACCTTGAGAATATCGATCACCTCCTCGAGAAGTCCTGAACAGGAGGATGCTGTCGCTAAGAATCGCCCTGCGCTACCTGCTGTCGCGCAAGTCCCACGGAGTGGTCAACATCATTTCGGCAATCTCCATTGCCGGAGTGGCTGTTGCCACTGCCGCTATTATAGTGATACTGTCGGTTTTTAACGGCTTCGGCGCGCTTGCCGAGTCGCAGTTCAGCCACATCGATCCTGACATACTCGTTACCCCGGCCCGCGGCAAGGTCATTGAAGATGCCGATGCCTTTGCGAGCCGCCTGGCCGTCCTGCCTGAGATCGCCACTGCCATGCCGGCGGTGGTCGAGAACGGCTTGCTTGTCGCCGGTGAGCGCCAGATGGGCGCCGTCGTCGTTGGCGTGGGAGCCGGCTGGAAGGATATTGCCGGGATGGAGCATATTCTCGTGGATGGCGAGGTGCTCGATACAGTGCCGTCCTACGCATCCGAAGCCGGCGTCGACGCTGCACCGACAGCCGTGAGCGTCGGAGTCTTTTCCCGTCTGGGGCAGCCTGCCGAGGGATTCTCTCTCTACATGCCGCGGCGCAAAGGTCGATATAACCCGGCCAACCCGGGGGCCTCATTCAGCGAGGTGCGCCTGATACCCACAGCCCTGTTGCGTACCGACAGGATGGAGTGGGACAACGATCACCTTATCGTGCCGCTGAGCACGATGCGACGTCTGCTCGACTATACCGAGGACCAGGCATCGCAGATTCAGCTCAGAATTGCCGAGGGTGTCTCGACCGAGAGGGCTCTCAGCGTCGTCAACGATATGCTCGATGACGATTATATCATCGAATCGCGCGAGCAGCAGCAGTCGGCCGGATTCCACATGATCGCCATCGAGAAATGGGTCACTTTCATGATGCTTGTCTTCATCCTCGTGATAGCATCGTTCAATATCATTTCGACGCTGTCGCTTCTCGTGATAGAGAAACACGACAACATGTCGACCCTGCGTTTCATGGGCGCCTCGCGCGACATGGTGCGGGGCATTTTCAGTATGCTCGGGTCGCTGATAACTGTTGCCGGTGGTGTTACAGGCATCGTCCTGGGTCTGATTCTCGCCCTCGGGCAGCAATGGTTTGGCTTCATCAAGCTCGCCGGCGATCCCTCGTTGCTTTCCGTGACTGCCTATCCTGTTAAGGTCGAGTTCCTCGATGTGCTTGCCGTGATAGGTATAATTATAGTCATTGCGCTGATAACGTCGCAAGTTACGCGTCTTTTTACCCGCAAAATAGATTGATGCCATGCAGACAGTGATGTTTACCGATACGATATTCGGGCCGATTCATTCGCGCCGCCTCGGGTCATCGCTCGGGGTCAACCTTTCGCCGCGCGACGGCAAGGTTTGCACCTTCGACTGCCTCTATTGTGAGGCCGGCTACAATGCACAGGGCCCCGGAAAATCGGGGCTGCCCGGCCGCGCCGAGGTCGCCCGCCTGCTCGAGAATCGCCTTGCCGAGCTGCGCGAGACGGGGGCTCCGCTGGATGTCATCACTTTCTCGGGCAACGGCGAGCCGACCGTAAATCCCGATTTCCCCGGAATTATCGACGATACAATCGCCCTGCGCGACAAGTATTTTCCCGAGGCCAAGGTGAGCGTGCTGTGCAATTCCACGATGCTCGACCGCCCGGCCGTCGTCGACGCCTTGCACAAGGTCGATAACTCGATACTGAAACTCGACAGCGCCGTTGAGTCGACCATGCGATTGCTTGACCGCCCCGTCTCGCCGTCATTCACTGTCGAGAAGGCTTTGGAAATGCTTGAGAATATGGGCTCTTCGACTATCGTGCAGACTATGATTACGCGCGGCAGCCACGACGGTGCCGAGTTTGACAA
>CAYVTB010000060.1:0-12030 GCA_964454365.1 uncultured Bacteroides sp.
ATCTCCGTCCCGATGCCAAGAGCCAGGTGACCGTGGAATATACCCCCGAAGGCAAGCCCGTGCGCATCGACACCATTGTGATCTCGACCCAGCACGACGAATTCATCACCCCCGCTGCAACAGGCCTCTCGCAGGAGGACTGTGACGCCAAGATGCAGCAGCAGATCGAGACAGATATCCGCGAAATCCTCCTTCCGCGCGTCCGCAAGAATCTTCCCGAAGACATCAAGCATCTCATGGACAGCGATATGCGCCTGCTTGTCAACCCCACCGGCAAATTCGTCGTTGGCGGTCCCGACGGCGACACCGGTTTGACCGGCCGTAAGATCATCGTGGACACCTACGGCGGCCACGGTGCCCATGGCGGCGGTGCATTTTCGGGCAAGGATCCCTCCAAGGTCGACCGCTCGGCCGCATATGCCGCTCGTCACATCGCCAAGAATCTCGTCGCTGCCGGCGTCGCCGACCGCGCCCTCGTCCAGGTGGCCTATGCTATCGGCGTGGCCGCTCCGGTCTCGCTGAACGTCAACACATTCGGCACTTCTCACGTCGGCCTCACCGACGGCGAGATTTCGCGCCGCTGCTCCGAGATTTTCGACATGCGACCCCATGCGATTATCGAGCGTTTCAAGCTCCGCAATCCTATCTACCGGGAGACGGCGACCTACGGTCACGTCGGCCGCACGCCCCGCGTCGTCACCAAGACTTTCCGCGCCGACGACGGCTCTGAATTCACCCGCACGGTCGAACTCTTCACCTGGGAAAAACTCGATTATGTCGATCGCGTCAAGGAGGCTTTCGGCCTTTGAGACGTCCTGTGAGGCAGCCGGTTTAGCGCATCTCTTTATAAAAATAGTCAAATTTCAGGCGATTATTTTTATTTTTGCCGAAATTAATGTACCTTTGTGCGCTTAAATGGAATAGTAATTTAAAAACGCTAAATAAATTCAATGGCAACTCTTGAAAAAATCAGAAGCAAGTCAGTGCTGCTCTTTGTGATTATCATCGTGGCCCTGCTTGCCTTCATCCTGGGTGACTTCCTCACCTCGGGACGCACCTACTTCGGCACCGGTACCACCGTTGCTAAGATTGGCAACGCCAAGGTAGATTACAACGAGTATCAGAACCGCATGAACCAGGTCGGTGAGCAGGCCCGCAATCAGCAGATTGACAACGGTGTCCTCTCTCAGCAGGTTATCCGCGATCTCCTGGTCGAGAAAATGCTTCAGCGCGAATACAACGACCTCGGTATCGTTGTGACCGATTCTGAAATCCAGGCCGCTCTCACCGGCGACAATATTCACCCCGCCGCCATGCAGCAGATCTACATGCTCTCGCAGTATCTCGGCCTCCCCGTTCCCTCGGGCAAGGAAGTGCTGCTGGCTATCAAGAATCCCGCCGCTCACAACCTTCCCCCCGAAGCTGCCGAGCAGCTCGCTCAGGCTTGGGCTCAGATCGAGCAGAACGTCGAGCAGGAACTCCTCCGCGAGAAGTTCGACCGTCTCCTCCTTGGTCTCTACACCGCCAATGAGCTCGACGCGCAGAACCTCCACAACGACGTTTCGACCGTGCGCCACATCAGCTACGCTACTCAGCCCGTGACCGCTGTTGACGACAATGACGCCGTTATCACCGACGCCGATCGCCGTGCAGCTTGGGAAGAGCAGAAAGGTAACTTCCGCCTCGACGAGCCCGTGCGCTCCATCGACTACATCATGGTTCGCATCGAGCCCTCGCAGAAGGACCGTGCCGCCGGTATCAGCGCTGTTGAAGACGCCCTCCTCGCTCTCAACACCACCGAGGGCACCGACGCCCTGGCAAGCGACACCCGCTTTGTCATCAACCGCGGTACCGCTACCCGCTCGCAGCTCCGCGACAACGACCTCAAGGCTTTCCTTGACACCGCCAACGTTGGCCAGGCCGTTCAGCTCAAGAACATCGGCGACAGCTTCACTCTCGTGAAACTTCTCAGCGTCACCAACGATATCGACTCGATCAATATCTCCCTCCTCGGCCGTCGCGACGGCGGTAGCGTTGACTCGCTCCGCACTCTCGTCGAGAACGGTGCGACTTTCGCTTCCCTCTCCGACGACAACGTTCAGGGTCAGGATAGCATCTGGGCAAGCCTCGCAACTCCCGAGATTCCCGCCTCTATCAAGAGCGCCCTCACCAACAAGCCCGTCGGCGAAGTATTCGTCGTCAACGATTCCACCCAGGGCCGCGTGATCGAAACTCTCTATCGCGTCAACCGCCGCAATGCTCCCGTCAAGGTTTACGAGGTTGCCGAGATTTCTTTCGTAATCGATCCTTCACAGGAAACTCTCGCCCAGCTTTCGGGTGATCTCAACACATTTGTCAGCAACAATTCTTCTGCAGCCGATTTCAGCGCCAACGCCGCTGAAGCAGGTTACACCATCCTCAACGGTGTGGTTTCTGCAAGCACTCCCAATGTTGGCAATGCAGCTGATTCACGCACTGCCGTCAAGTGGCTCATGAATGCCAAGGCCGGTCAGGTGATGCCCGTCTTCACCGACTCCAAGCAGACCTACATGCTGACTGCCGCTGTCAAGAACATCTACGACGGCGACTACCTCCCCTGGAACGCAGATCTGATCGCTGCCCAGGTTGACGCTGCAGCCCTCCGCAACAAGAAGGCTCAGATCCTCATCGACCGCTACGCCGGCAAGGCTCAGGATGTCGAAGGCTATGCCAAGCTCATGGGCACCTCGGTTCACAACGGCGACGCTATGTTCACCGCTCCCATGCTCGCTACTATCGGTATGGGCGAAAGCGTCCTCCAGGGTGTCGTTGCTGCTGCCGAGCAGGGCAAGCTTGTTGGTCCCGTCCAGGGCAACAACTCTGTTGTGGTATTCGTTGTCAACGGCGAAGACAATCAGGGCCGTCCCTACTCGTTTGAGGACTACGCAGCTCAGTTTGCACGCGCTCTCAACATCGGCAATCCCCGTCTGCTCCAGAACAACGATTACATGCGTTACCTCCTGATGGGCAGCGAATCCGAGAAGAACAACAGCCTCGAATTTATCCAGGGCTTCGGCGAATAATCGCCCCCGATTCAGAAATATCCCACCGGGCCTGTCGAGCCGCCAAGGCTCCGCATGCCCGGTTTTTAATTGACGATTATGGCAGATAAAATGGACTGGAACCTTCTGGTCAACGATAAGCGTTTCGGACTCGAAGACTACCACGACCCTAACAAAAACGGCGTCCGCACCGACTTCCGGCGCGACTTTGACCGCCTGGTCTTTTCCTCGCCCTTCCGCCGCCTGCAGAACAAGACCCAGGTCTTTCCCTTGCCGGGTAGCATCTTTGTCCACAACCGCCTCACCCACTCTATGGAGGTGGCTTGCGTGGGAAAGTCTATGGCCGACGAGATTGCGACAACTCTCCGCGACCGCCATCGCGACGACTGCCGCCCCGAGACCTTCGACCATCTCGGCGACATTGTCAGCGCTGCATGCCTTGCCCACGACCTCGGCAATCCGCCATTCGGCCATTCCGGCGAGAAAGCCATTTCGACCTTCTTCAGCGAGGGAGACGGCCGCGCCCTGCGTGAATCATTGACCGATGCCCAGTGGAACGATCTCACCCACTTCGAGGGCAATGCCAATGCCTTCCGCGTCCTCACCCACCAGTTCAAGGGACGACGCCAAGGCGGCTTCGCCATGACATATTCCACCCTTGCCTCTATCGTTAAATATCCCTTTGAATCCTCCCTGGCGACCAAGGGAAAATTCGGCTTCTTCACCTCCGAAGCCGCTGATTTCTGCAAGGTAGCCGACGAGCTGGGCATGCTGCGCCTCGAAGCTCCGGGAAACGCTATCCGGTATTCCCGACATCCCCTCGTTTACATCGTCGAGGCTGCCGACGACATCTGCTATGAGGTTATGGATATCGAGGACGCCCACAAGCTGCGTATCCTTTCAACCCGCGAGGTCATCGACGCCTTCCTCTCGTTCTTCCCGGCCGAGCGCCGCGACCACATGATCGAGGTGATGAACAAGGTCAGTGATCCCAACGAAAAAATTGCCTACCTGCGTTCCTGCGTTGTCGGCACCCTTGTCAAGAACTGTGCCAAGACCTTCCTTGACCACGAGGACGAAATCCTGTCGGGACGCATGGAAGGACCTCTTCTCAGTCACATCAACGACCTCGAGCGCTGCGGCTATGCGCGCTGCAACGAGATTTCATGGTCAAAAATCTACAACTCCGGCGATGTTGTGGATATCGAGCTCGCCGGTAACCGCATCATCACCTTTCTGCTCCAGAAGCTCACCGAGGCGGTCATCCACCCCGAACTCAACTATTCACGCCTGCTGCTGGCCAAGTTCCCCGACCAGTATGACGTGAGCGCGCCCACTCTCTACGGGCGCCTGCAGGCCGTTCTCGACCACGTCAGCGCCATGACCGATGTCTATGCCCTTGACCTCTACCGTAAACTCAACGGCATCCAGCTACGCATCGAGAATTGATAAAAAACACAGGCCCTTCCGTGAATGTGACGGAAGGGCCTGCTGCTTTCAGTAATTCCTGAGATTAATCGTTTTCAGGGCGCAGGCGGCGGACGGTCTCGGCCGTGCGCCACAGCTCGCTGTCGTGCATCTCCTTGAGCTCGGCATTGAGGCGGTCGCGGTAGTCGGGTGCCGAGTTGGCATCGATGGCTATCTGGGCCTCGTGACCCGAGCGCACGCTTTCATAAAGACGTTCCATCACAGGCTTGATGGCATCGTGGAACGGTGTCATCCAGTCGAGGGCGCCGCGCTGGGCGGTTGTGGAGCAGTTGGCATACATCCAGTCCATGCCCTTGGCTGCGAACAGGGGCATCAGTGACTGCGTGAGTTCCTCGACGGTTTCGTTGAATGCCTCCGAGGGAGTGTGGCCATGTTCGCGCAAAGTTTCGTACTGTGCCAGGAAGAGGCCCTGGATAGCACCCATCAGCGCACCGCGCTCGCCGGTGAGGTCGCTCGTGGCTTCGCGTGTGAAAGTCGTCTCGAAGAGGTAACCCGAGCCGATGCCGATACCGAGAGCCAGCGTGCGCTCAAGGGCGCGGCCTGTGTAATCCTGCTCGACGGCAAAGGATGCGTTGATGCCGCGTCCCTCGAGGAAATGGCTGCGCACTGTCGCGCCCGAGCCCTTCGGAGCCACCATGATCACATCGACGTCGGCCGGGGGAACCACTCCCGTGCGGTCGGGCCAGGTGATTGCGAAGCCGTGAGAGAAATACAGTGCGTCGCCGGCCTTCAGATTTTCCTTGATTACCGGCCACTGGGAGATGACGGCGGCGTCGCTCAGCAGGCACATCACGATCGTGGCGCGCTTGCATGCCTCGGCGATGGGGAACAGTGTCTCGCCCGGTACCCAGCCGTCGGCCACAGCCTTGTCATAGGTCTTACCCTCGCGCTGGCCCACGATTACATTAAAACCGTTGTCGCGCAGGTTAAGGCTCTGTCCGGGACCCTGCACGCCATAGCCTATCACAGCGATTGTTTCGTCCTTGAGGACCTCGCGGGCTTTCTCGATTGTGAATTCATCGCGGGTGACGACTGTCTCCTCGACCCCGCCGAAGTTTAATTTTGCCATATTTATTCTGTTTTAGCGTTATTTTTAAATTTGAGTTCAACCCCCACCGCGCGATGGCCGTCGGTGATGATATGAGTTGTGATTGCATCGGCCTGACGCGCCGACGGGCCGCTGACGAGCGTGGCTGTCTCGCCGTAATAACATTCATGTTCAAAGGCCGCCTCCAGGCGCACGATATCGTGCCGGTCATAGAAATCGAGAGACCACCGGTTGATGACAGCCTCGATGTAGCGCACGGTGTTTACATGCCTGTTGAAGTCGATGTCGGTGTAGGTGAAGGTATAGGTGCTTTCCTCGGTTTCCGTGCCGGCCTTGATCATAGGCAGGCGGCACTTGGCTACCGGGCAGCGGTTCTCCACCAGCGGGAAGCTGTCGCGCTCGAGCTCGCTCAGGTCGGCCATCCCGCGCGTTTCCATGTCTATCGCGACCCACACCGAGCGTATCCGTGCGATAATCTCTCCGCGGGCGTCGCGCATTTCGTAGCAGCGGTCGCTGAAATAGCGGTTGTAGCCCTCGATCCAGGTGCTCATCGAGTAGGTCTCGTTGATTCCGGGATAGCGGGTGACCTCTACGGCCAGGCGTGCGAGCACCCAGCCCATGCGGCTGCTCGACAGCCTCGAATAGCCTATTCCCAGCGCGTTGGCGTGGAGCGTGGCTATCTCGATGGCGCGTGCTATTATTAACGTCACCGGCATCAGTCCGCGCGAGTCGGTCTGTCCGGCGGGCAGGAACCACTCGGCCGTGTAGATATCTAAGGGCTTGTCTTCAGTCTTCATTCGGCATTGTATTTTAGTCGGCGTTCCTGTTGTTCCTGCAGGAACAGGTCTATGTGCTCCACCGGTGAGCGCGTCACGCAGACGCGGCCCGAGCGCACAAACTGTCTTATGTCGTAGCGCCGCAGGCAGTCAAAGAGAGCCTCGGTCTCCCACTGGTGACCGGTCTTTTCAATCACGGTGTATTCGGGCGTCATTTCCAGCACTCGGGCACTGTGATTGCGAATGATGCTTTCGAGCTCGCGGCTTTCGAGAAGCCCCGCCGTCGGCACCTTGTAGAGGGCGATTTCCTGGTAGACGATGTCGTCGTCGGTGTAGAGCCCCACCTTGATCACTTCGATGATTTTCTCGAGCTGGCCAACGACCTTTTCCATCGTCGGGCGGTCGCTCCAGGTCGTGATAGTGAGCTTGTGGACGCCCTCCACGGCCGACATGCCCGCCGTCACGTTCTCGATGTTGAGACAGCGGCGCGTGAAAATATTTGACACGCGGTTGAGCAGACCGACGCTGTTCTCTGAATAAACGGTCACGGTAAAGAGGCAGTAGGGGTTCTCACTCATGGCTGTAGGTTTTATCAGGTGTCAGCATTATGTAGTCGACCGGCTTGCCGACGGGTGTCATCGGGAAAACCATGTCGGTCGGGTCGATTGCAACGTTGAGAAGATAGGGACCCCGGTAGGCGAGCATGCGCTCGACTGCTCCCTCCAGTTCCTCGCGGCGCGAGATATCCTCGGCCGGGATGCCGTAGGCGGCGGCTATCATCTTGAAATCGGGGTTCAGCAGAGGTGTCTGGGAGAAACGGCCGTTAAAAAACAGCTGCTGCCATTGTCTCACATTTCCTAAGAAGCTGTTGTTGAACACAATCATCTTCACGGGAACATTATATTGCATGATGGTGCCCAGCTCCTGCATCGTCATCTGGAAGCCGCCGTCGCCGCCCATGTAGAAGACCGTGCGGGAAGGTGCGCCGACGGCCGCGCCGATCGACGCGGGCAATCCGAAGCCCATCGTACCGAGGCCGCCCGAAGTGATGAGGCTGCGCGGAGCCGTGTAGCGGAAATATCGGGCTGTCATCATCTGGTTTTGGCCCACATCGGTCACCGCGATAGTGCCTGCCGGAGATTTTTCCGAAACGAGGCGAGCGACTTCGCCCATCGTGATAGGTGCCTCGCCGCTGCGGTGCAGCTCGAGGCTTTCAACTTCTTTTGATTCTACCTCGCGGCAGGCTGCGAACAACTCGAGCCACTCGGGCCGCGTGCGCTTTTCAACGAGCGGCTCCAGCGCATTGAGCACGGCGCGGGCGTCTCCGTGGACAGTGGCATCGGCCGCTACGGTCTTGTTGAATTCCGAGGAATCAATATCAATATGTACTATTTTTGCGCCGGGAGCGTAACTCTCCGTGTTGCCGGTCACGCGGTCGTCAAAGCGCATGCCTACTCCGATCACTAAATCGGCCTTGTTGGTCGCCACGTTGACTCCCACGGCGCCGTGCATGCCTGCCATGCCCATGAACAGGGGATGATCGCTCGGGAGCGCCGAGAGACCCATCAGCGTGGCGGCGACAGGGATTTCAGCCTTGCGGGCCAGCGAGTCAAGCGCCTCTGAGGCTTCCGCAAGGGTCACGCCGCCGCCGGCCACAATCAGCGGGCGCTCGGCCTTGTTGATAAGCTCAGCTACGCGCTCTATGTCGGCCTGCGCCGGCACGGGATCGGGATTATAGCTTCTGATGAATTTCACAGGGCGGTGACAGAAATCGGTCAGCCCCGTCTGAGCGTCTTTGGCGATATCGAGTACCACAGGCCCCGGGCGCCCTGTCGAGGCGATGTAGAAGGCCCTGGCCACGGCGTCGCAGAGTTCGTCGGCGCTGCGCACCTGGTAGGCCCATTTGGTGATGGGCTGGGTGACGGCAACCACATCGGTCTCCTGGAAAGCGTCGCTGCCGAGGTATCGCGCGCCTACCTGCCCCGTGATGAGCACCAGTGGCGTGGAATCCATCATGGCGTCGCTCAGTCCGGTTACACAGTTGGCTGCGCCGGGCCCCGAGGTGACGATGACCACTCCCGTGCGGCCCGTTGCGCGGGCATAACCCTGGGCAGCGTGCATCGCGCCCTGCTCGTGCCTCACGAGGATATGGCGCAGCTGCTCGCCGAAGTCATAGAGCGCATTGTAGACAGGCAGAATTGCGCCACCGGGATAGCCGAAGACTGTGTCTACCCCCTCGGCTACGAGTGAGTGGAGCAGGGCCTCGGCGCCGGTCATGCGCTGTCCCGTCGCGTCGTTTTCTGTATCCTTTATCTTTGAATTTGTAGTTGTACTCATTGTGAAACCTTTAGATTATACCTCAGATCAGGCGCACTGCCCCTTTATCGGCCGATGCTGCATGGGCTGCATAGGCGCGCAAGGCGGCGCTGACTGCTCTTTGGCGGCGGCGCGGCGTGAAAGCCTCGTCCCCGCGGTCGAGTTCTTCCCGGCGTCTCTCGGCCAGGACGGTGTCGTCCACGCGCAGGCTGATGCTGCGCTGCGGTATATTTATGTCAATGATGTCGCCGTCGCGGACAAGGCCTATGTTACCTCCGGCCGCGGCTTCGGGCGACACATGGCCGATTGATAATCCCGAAGTTCCGCCCGAGAAACGGCCGTCAGTGATCAGCGCGCAGGCTGCTCCGAGGTGACGGGCTTTCAGGTAGGATGTGGGATAGAGCATTTCCTGCGTGCCGGGACCGCCCTTGGGACCTTCGTGGGTGATGACCACGACTTCCCCGGCCTTGACGTCTCCGTTGAGGATGCCCTCGACGGCCTCGTCCTGCGACTCGAAGACACGGGCGGGGCCACTGAAAGTCAGGATCGAGGCATCGACTCCGGCGGTCTTGACCACGCAGCCGTCGGGTGCCAGGTTGCCGCGAAGCACGGCCAGGCCGCCGTCTTGGCTGTAGGCATGCTCGATGTCGCGGATGCAACCCTTGGCGCGGTCGGTGTCAAGCTCGCCGTAATAGGCCATCGTGCGGCCAAGCTCGGTGCTGCGTTTTCCGCCGGGAGCCGAGCGCCACAGCTCGTCGGCCGCGTCGTTGAAATTGCGCGCTCCGGGCATGTATTGATTGATGGCCTCGCCGAGAGTCAGGCCGTCGGCACGTTTGGCGGCGGTGTCGACAAGACCACCCTTGGCGAGTTGCCCCAGGATGCTCAGGATACCCCCGGCGCGGTTGACATCCTCGATGTGATATTTTGAATTGGGCGCTACCTTGCACAGGACCGGAGTGCGCCGCGACAGGCTGTCGATATCGTCGAGCGTGAAGTCGGCGCCGGCCTCGCGGGCCACCGCCAACAGGTGGAGCACCGTGTTGCTCGAGCCGCCCATGGCTATGTCAAGGGTCATGGCGTTGAGCAGCGCCGCGCGCGATGCAATGCTGCGCGGAAGCACGCTCTCGTCGCCGTGGAAATAATAATCCTCGGCATTTTTCACGATCTGCCGGGCGGCCTTGCGGAAAAGCTCGCGGCGGTTGACGTGAGTTGCGGGGACCGTGCCGTTGCCGGGCAGGGACATTCCGAGGGCTTCCGTGAGAGAGTTCATGGAGTTGGCCGTGAACATTCCCGCGCAGCAGCCACAGGTAGGGCATCCGTGACGCTCGAGGCGGTCGACGCGCTCGTCGGGCACGCTTTCATCGGCGCTTTCCACCATTATATCCACCAGGTCCACGGCCTCGCCGTCGACTCTCCCCGCTTCCATGGGACCTCCCGAGACGAAAATCGCAGGGATGTTGAGTCTCATGGCAGCCATCAGCATGCCCGGAGTAACCTTGTCACAGTTGGAGATGCACACCATGGCGTCGGCACAGTGGGCGCGCACCATATATTCAACCGAGTCGGCGATGAGTTCGCGCGAGGGTAGGGAATAGAGCATGCCCTCGTGCCCCATGGCGATGCCGTCGTCGACAGCGACGGTGTTGAACTCGGCGGCAAAGCACCCCTGCCGGCGAATCTCGGCGACGACCTCCTGGCCTATCTCGTGCAGATGGACATGGCCCGGCACAAATTGAGTGAAGGAGTTGACTACGGCTATTACGGGACGACCCATCTGGGAATCGGTCATGCCGTTGGCGCGCCACAGGGCGCGGGCGCCTGCCATGCGTCGCCCCGAGAGCGACTGTTGGCTTTTAAGAGGGTAAGACATAGACATTAGTGGAATTATTGCGCAAAAATACAAAGTATCTTTGCGGCAGGCAAATTAATGCACAAAAATCTGAAATCTGTGAAACGGGCCCGGGTCACCGTCCGCGCTCACTCGCCGACGCGGAAGATCGAGAAATTGACCGAGCCGTAGCTGCGGTGGTCGATGAAGCCCGGGAGGTCCGAGAAGTCGTAGGCCTTTGAATGTTCTACGACCACAAGGGTGCCTGGAGCGACTGCTCCGCTCCCGAGGATGAGGCCCGGAATACGGCCGAAGTCTTCAAGCGTGTAGGGAGGATCGGCAAAGACTATGTCAAAAGGCGTGTCTACCGTGGCGAGAAATTTAAACACGTCGCCCTTGATCAGCGTGAGATTGTGGATGTTAAGCTCTCCGGCGACTTTTTTGATGAAGTTGTATTGCGTAGCGGCCTTTTCCACCGCGGTGACCGATTCACAGTCTCGCGACAGGAATTCAAGCGTGATGGCACCGGTGCCGGCAAAAAGGTCGAGCGCGCGGGCACCCTCGAGGTCTACCAGGTTCTCCAGGACATTGAAGATATTCTCGCGCGCGAAGTCGGTTGTGGGACGTGCGGTGATATTGGTGGGGACGTCAAAGCGGCGACGGCCGTATTTTCCTCTTATGATTCTCATGATTTACAGAACAATTAATTCAAGAGGTACCTCCGAGTTGCCCGGGAGTCGGCGGGTGAGGGCGGCCGGCACTATCAGCGGCATCGTCCCGGCGACATAGGTCGCGAGCGGTTGCATCAGTGCCGCGCGGCGGCGCTGATCGCCGCAGAGGAGCACCTCATCGTTGGCAAGGTCCAGTCCCGCCGTGCGGGCCACGGCAAGGATATAGTAAAGCGCGTCGTTGTCGTCGCTGCAGGCGATAGTGTTGGCGACGGAAAGCCCCAGGCTGTCAAAGGCAAGGAGATCGATAGAGTCCCGCCGCAGGTTGACAAACAGTTTGCCCGTGTTGCCCAGGCGAGAGCGGCCCGCAAGGTAGCGCCCCAGCACGGCAAGGTGCCCGTGAAAGACGGCCGTGTCAAATGTGCGGTGCAGGAAGCGTGCAGTCTCGCGAGGCAGCAGCGTCAGCTGGCTGTTGCGGCTGTCGATAGCGTCGGCAAATGCCTCGCAGTGGTCGCGGTCGATTAACTCGTCGAGTGCCTCGCACACGGCCGCATTGCCGGCAGTAGCCGGGGGCAGGATGTGGAAGCGCTCGGTCACGATAACGATGTCGACGCGATTGAAAGGCAAGAGCAGCAGCGGATTGGCATAGACCGCCTCCTCCAGCGACGTAGCTCCGGCTCCCCGGCCGAGCTCTATGCTTGCAGCCAGGCACTCGTCATCGGTATCAATCGGCGCGACCAATACATTGATGGCTGTTGCCGATATACTCAGCAACAGTCGATGACGCTCGGGATTCTTGACGAGCTCTCGGGTGAGGGGTGTAGCGCTCATGTTGCTGCAAAGTTACACCTTTTAAATTGAAAAT
>CAYVTB010000061.1:0-11778 GCA_964454365.1 uncultured Bacteroides sp.
GCATGCCGGTGCTCTTCATGAGCTTGATATTGATACCGTCGTAGGCTTCCGAGGCGCGCTTCACGTCGGGGAGGCGCTGGAGAAATTCGTCGGCAATCAGGGGCAGCGGCGAACGTTCTCTCACCCAGGCGGTTTCCTCGATCATTTCCTTGGGCATGGGCTGCTCCACGAAGAGGCAGTTGCGCTCGGCAAGCCAGTTACACATTTCGAGAGCGTGTTCCTTGTCGGTCCAGCCCTGGTTGGCGTCGACACATATAGGGGTGTCGCTGTATTGGCGGAGGGCTTCCACAACTTCCTTGTCGTGGCCTACGCCCATCTTGACCTTCACGACCTTAAAGGGGGCTGTGTCGAGAATCTGGGACTTCATGTCCTCGGGATCCTCGTTATAGGAAATGGTGAAGGAGGTGTTGGGTGCCTTGGCGGGATCGAGACCCCAAATCTTGTACCAGGGCTGGCCCATGATCTTGCCGGTGAGATCGTGGAGGGCGATGTCGATGGATGCCTTTGCGGCACGGTTGGCGTCGGCGACGCCGTCCATGTATTCGTGGATGTCTTCGATGCGGAAGGGGTCGCTGAACTGGCTCAGGTCGAGGCTCGACAGGAACTTGGTAACCGACTCGACGCTCTCGCCGAGATAGGGAGGCATGGAGGCCTCGCCGTAACCTACAACTCCGTCATACTCGATCTGCACCTGCACGCCGGGAGTGGTGGTGCGCTGCGAGCGGGCGAGGTTGAAAGCGTGGCGCAGCTTGAGCTCATAGGGTTCAAAAGACAGGTTGAGACGGCCCGAGCGGGTGGCGGGACGGGTGGCTTCGGTAGCTGCCGACAGAGAGACGGGAGATGCAGCGAATGCAAGACCTAAAGCCGAGGTTTTCAGGAAATTTCTGCGGTTCATTATTCAGGAGGGATTTATTCTTTTAATTTTATTTACTTGTTGAAATACCAGGGATGGTCGATGGCGCGGACGATGCCGTCGGTCCCTTCGTTACCGTGGATGCGCACGGCATGCAGCGGCGAGTAGAGATAAGCGGGCGACTCAGGGTCAACGCTGTTGCGCTTGACACGGCCGGACGAGTGGACATACATGCCGTCGTGGTCATAAATGGCGACATGGGTTACACGACCCGTCGACGCGTTGCCGAAGAACATGAGGTCGCCGGCTTGGTACGAGGGCCATTCCGAGGCCTCGAGGCGCGTGCCGGTGAGAGCCTGCTGCGAAGCGTCGCGGCGCAGGATGAGGCCGTTGTTAAGATAGGACACCTTCACCAGGCCCGAGCAGTCGACGCTCTTAATCGACGTGCCGCCCCAGAGATAAGGAGCACCTTCCAGCGAGTAGGCTGTGTCGAGAATACGCTCGACATCAAAGGGTTGATCGGCCCATTCCTTAACGGGGACAAACTCAGCCTTCTCGACCCAGCCCTGACGGCCGTCGGGGAGGGCGACAAGGATGCGGGTACCTTCGGGGGCAACGTCCTTGACCGGCTCTACAATGGTGCCGAGCACGATATCCGTCACGACCTCGCGGGGCGATGTGGCACCGGCTGTCTGCCAGGCATGGGATTGCCACAGGTTAACTGCAACCAGGCGGCTGTCATCAGCCTTCCAGGCTTCGTAACGCGCGTTGTCGACAGGGGTGACCGAGCTGTCGGGGACATAGGCAATGTAGCCGTCGGGGGTCTGCAGGCGATACCAGCCGTTTTTATGCTCGAGAAGTCTTACCGGGGTACCCATGACGGCCTGAGTCGCCATCTCACCTGCATGGGCGGGACGCGTGCGCAGGGATGCAACCGGGATTGACACCAGTCCCATGTTATCGACGGGATAGACCTCGGCACGGTTTTCAACCTTGATACCGGCCGCTGCAAGGGCCTGCAAAGCGGCATCAAGAGCGCTCTGTTCCGAGGTGGCGCCTGTCAGGATACCGTCCTCGACCTTGAGCTCGAAAACGACCTGGCGGCTGTCGGGTGCCACGTTCTTGCGGACATTGGCAAGAACGTCAGCGGCCTCGGCGGCCATCGCCGGGCAAGCCGCCAACGCTATCATCGCTATGCTGAATATATTAATGAATATCTTTTTCATTTCTCTAATTTAACCGGTGTAACGGAAATAAGTTTAAAATGGCTGTCCCAGGCAGGATAGAAAAGATTGCCGCTGCTGACCTCGACTTCGCCGGGCTGGAGGTCGACCGTCTCGGAGCGCACATAACGCTTGGCAGGATAAAACTCGCCGCAGACACCAAGATTGGTCGCGAAGCGATGGGCATCCATGCCGTGGGAGTAGAACTCGCGGGTCTCGGGACGCTCGGCAGCGGTGTAGCGGCCAAAGGAGACATCGACAGGTACCCAGCCGACACCTTCAAAGTAGACCTCGGCCCAGTCGTGATAATTCTTTTCTCCCGGATGGATCATCCAGCCGCTTTCCCAGCGAGCGGGGATGCCGAGGCTGCGCATCAGTGAAATGTAGAGCAGCGAGACCTGGCCGCAGTCGCCATGGCCTTCGTGGAGGACATAAGTCGGGATGCAGTCGATGGTGCTGTACTCGCGGGCACCGGCCCAGGGATAATGAACGATAAAATCATACACACGCTCGCTGATCTCGAAAGGATCGGTGAGATCGCCGGCGATGGCTGTAGCCAGATAGGGCATCCTGATGATATGGGGAGCTTCGGTGGCGGTATATTTACGGTAAAGCTCGCTGTTCTTGTCATAGGGGCGGATGTGGCTGCGGATATATTCGGGAGAGAAGTACTGTCCCGATGTGGTGAAGGCAGCCTTGTAGAAGAAACGGGCGGTGTCGCCGGGAGCGGGCGCCGGAGCCTCGAAATAGATTGTATTATGGACCGAGCGGCCGTCGCTCATTACATAATCGGGCTGCGAAGTCTCGAGAAGCTCAAAGTCGCTCTGTCGGGCGCTCTTGAGGGGAACGGGCATCCACACGCGCACGGTGTCGCCGGCAAAAACTTCGTTGCCGGGCACATCGACCGAGAAACTGTAGACAACCCTATGGGCCCCGCCGAGGGGATTCTCGCCGCGCGACCAGTCAATGACCGAGTCGACATAGCTGATGCGACGTGCCGTAGGGTTGGCTCCGCGGTGATGCCAGCCTTCGTTGCGCGACGGGTCGAGCAGATAGAGGTTGCGCAGAGCCTTGCGGAAAACTCTCACGGTGTCGTTGATCTCCATTGTCTCGACGTAATTGTTGAGGATCATCTCGTCGATGACCTCGCGTGTCAACGTGGAATCGTGGGCGACAGCGATAGCGGCAAACTCGTCGACGGTATAAGGGAAGTCGGCGCGGGTGCGACGGGCAATCGCCTCCGAGCGGTCGGTTTCAAGCCACACCGGCCCCGTGGCCATGCTTCCGAGGGAAGCTGCCGCGAGTGCAAGGGTGAGGAATGTCTTTTTAACGGTCATGGTATCAGGTTTTAGGGTTTTGCAAAATTGAGTTTTCCGAAGAATTCGGGACGGTGAAAATCGGGCTTTTCAATCTCTATGGGACTCCATGAGAGATAATGGGGCTCGCTCGTGGCCGAGGCACACTTGTAGAAATTGGCGCGGCTGCCCTCGGGCATATTATCGGCGTCAAGTCCCATGAGTTCCAGCGGAATCGCGACGAGGAGGTCCCAGGTGAAGAGGCCCTCGATCTCGCGGAAAGGACGGGTGCCGCAGGAAGGCACGCGGCGCACCGTGGCCAGCTCCTCCGAGGTGAGACGCGTCGGGTTGGGACGCTCGCGGCGGTGAGAGGCGTTGATGGCGCCGATGCAGTTGAATTCAAAGTTCCAGTAGTGGCCGTCGCCCAGGGGATCTATGAAAAATTCCACGCAGGAATCCTGACTCACCGGTGACTGATCGGCCGTGTTCTCGGCGCGGAGATAGTTGCAGCGGGTGAGAAAATCGATATAGATGTATTTCGACGAATAGGCCGCCGCGAAGGATGCCATCGGGCGGTAGTCCGACACTTCGGGCCAGTTTACGACGCTGATATCGCCCTTGGCGCCGCGGTCGTCGAGCATTGCGATGATGGCATTGGGCTGCTCGAGGCTGTCGAGCGCATCTATACGGGGCAAGGTGATTGTCGGTGTTTCCATATTCATCGTCTCTTAGAGAATTTCTTTAAACGCCATGGTGAAGCCCACGGCGGCCATAACCATCAGGATAATGGCGATTATACGGTTAACGAGCCACAGGGCTCTTACATTGAAGCGCCGGCGCAGGCGGTTGACAAGCCATGTTACGCCGTACCACCACAACAATGCTCCGCCGAAAATACAGACGTAGGCAAAGATGTAGTGATGCAGGCCATAATCGGGCAACACTAAGTTGAAACGCGCGAAAAGGCCCACGATAAAGAAGAGTATCAGCGGATTGGAGAACGTGAGGAGGAAACCCGTCACGAAATCGGTCCAATAGCTGTTGGCCGGCGTCTGCTCGGCGGTCTTCAGGGCGCGGGTGGGATTCTTGCGGAAAAGATATATTGCAAAGATTGCCAGAACCACGCCGCCGGCGAGTTGCAGCCACTGCTGCTGCTCGTTGATGAAGTCTGTTATAAAACTGAGGCCGAGGCCGGTGAGAAGACAATAAATCAGGTCGCTGAGCGCCGCTCCGAGACCTGTGAACATCCCGGGCCAGCGGCCCTTGCTCAGGGTTCGCTGGATGATGAGCATTCCTATAGGCCCCATCGGCGCCGAAACAAGGGCACCGATAGCCAGGCCGCGAGGCAATATGTATAACATCTGCTCCATCCTTTGACACGGACGCGGCTTAGCCGCATTCAAATAGCAAATTTAGCTATTCCGCGCCAATCCACAAAGCACCCGCCGCAAAAAATCCCTTGCTTTCCTAAAATTTCTTTAAATCTTGAAGTGATAGGTCGCCGAGGAGGTTGTGACGGTCACGATTACGGGCGACAGCGGCAGGGATTCCGGATCAACAAGGCGCCCGGAGAGGTCGTATACAGTGATCGCGTCTACCGGATCGGCGCCGGGGATGACTTCAAGGCAACGACCTGAGCGGCGCACGCGCGGGGACTCGAGCGACGGGGGGAGCTCTATGCCGGCACGGTCAAGGACCACGCGCAGCCCGGCCTCGGCGTCAATCATTCCGGCCCCGGCGCGCGGGTCGGCAAGGTCGACTCCCGAAGTCGAGGCAGTGGAAACGGCAATATCGAGAAGTTCGGCGGGAGTGAGCGTGGGGTCCGCTTCGAGCCACAGGGCAAAGACTCCCGCGGCATGGGGAGACGCCATCGAGGTGCCGCAGTCGGCAAAGAAATAATGGCCGGGAGTATCACCCTCGGCATTGATATCCGCGCGGTGCTCGGGCAACGCGTTCATGTAATACCGGCTCGCTGCCGAGACAACGAAAGCGCCCGGCGCGCAGAAGTGGGGCAGGCTGCGGCCGTCGACAAGAGTGCCGTAGGCCGAGAATGAACTGACACTTCCCCGGGGATAGAGCGACGCCCACGAGGCGGTGCCCCCGGCGAGCAGCGGCGCCGAGTCGCGCGTGGTGGCCGAGCCAACGGCGATAGTGTTTTGCCCGCAGGCAAGGGAACTTATCGAGAGGTCGGCCGTGCAGGACTTCACCGTCGAGGCGAGCGATGCCACGGGGCTGAAATACAGCGTTTCGCCATTGGCGGCGAGATCGACATGAACGCCGCTTTCGCCTGTCATTTCCATACACACATAATAGCGCGACCAGGTTCCGACAGGAAGCAACTCTGTCGAACGGAGGTCATAATAAACCATCATGTTGTAACGGTCATTGAGCGGGCACAACTCAGAAGCGACAGCTATCTGGCCTTCAAAATAGCGACCCAGCTCGCTGTCTGATGCATAATATACGGTCGTCGCATCGCTTCGGGCCGAGATTAAGTCCGTCTCGTAGACAAATTTACGGTCAAGGGCATCATATATGCGTATCTTGAGGTCAAACGGGCGGTCGTCATTACTCCACGCGTCGCAATGACCTATGATATTTACAGCGTTCCACTCAATTTTGTCATAAAGCTGGACCATGAAGGAGGGCTCGTCGGGAGTGAAGGTATGCCTGACCATGATTCCCTGTGACGCGTCGCCATCGTTTCCGGCCGAGAGAAGGACCGGCACCTCGGCGGCACACAGGTCGAGGTAGCGGCAGAAAAGATCCGTGCCGTCATGAGGCCCGAGCGTGGAGCCAAGCGAAAGATTAATCACCGCAGGGCGACCCTCGAAGGCCGCATACTTGATAATATCCTCGACTCCGGCAAGGATACCGACATCGTGGAGCGTTGAAGTCGTGGCATAAAGCTTGGCTCCCGGAGCAACCCCGACATAAGGAGTGCCGTCGCCGCCGCCGGCAAGAATACCGGCGACGTGCGTCGCATGATAGTTAACGGGGGAGTCTGTCTTCCAGCTCGCGAGAGAATCATCGTCATGAATTCTCGTGACCAGGGCATTCTGCTCCTCGTAGTGACTGATACCGGCCACGCGTCCGCGGAAATCGGCATGTCCGGGATCGAAACCGATATCCGACATTCCTACAATCACGCCTTCCCCGGTATAGGGCAGCCTTGATTCAGTGCCTGCAGCTACTGCATCGACGCGGGTGGCGCGGCGGGCTATGTCGAGATTGGGCCGTCCGCGACGTGAGAGCGACGCGCGGCGCACTACCTCAATCCCGTCGAGGCTTTCAAGACGGTCGAGAGGGATGCAGACAAGGGCCATGTCGCCGCGACTGTGAAAAACCACAGCGCCGAGCTCGGCGAGCGCTTCGAGACCGCCGTCGGGATCGATCTGCACAATCATCGACACATAATTGTCACCTGTGGCAATGCCACCGTCGGAAGCGGGCCTTGCAACGGGAGTATGCGGCAGCAGGCGCGCTGCCGGGTCAAGATTGCGTGCCGGGGACAGCAGAGCTGCCGCGAGCAGCAGCGTCATTATAAAATATCTGAGCATGTATATTCGTAATTGTCAAGTGAAAACAAGCATAAAGTTAGCTATTTCCGCCGAGTCGCGCGGGCATTATTATCTTAAAAATAGTTGCTTGTGGGATTTTTTAACAAAAGACTCCGATTCTTCACGAGTCGGAGTCTTTTTGTCTAATCAAAAAAGCGATTCTGTATTGAGATATTGTTTCTATGAAAAAGTTGTTTATTTTCAGTGTTTGATTAATTGACTCCGCCTCCTACTGAAAGTTTAATCGCCTACCTCAATTTTAACGTTCATTAACAACTAATCTTACATATGGTATCTTTCTCTACCCCCTTACATGTCGTTAATTATATTTAACAATATAGTTAATATATATTAAAATGGGGGGGGTAAAGGTATTGTTTGTATATTTGCGCGCGGATAGCTATTATTCTGTAACAAAATTCTTTATTTAAGGATATCAAAGCCACCGTTGCTATCTCAAGAAAAGTACATTCAATTTATCAGAATCAATCTTTTACATAATTATTACGTATCTATGGAACTTCATTTTCTCAACAAGCTGGAAACAGCTATCTTCAAAAAATTCAATCCGGATCATGAATCAAAAACAGGCACCACATTGTGTACTGCTTTCATTGCTTCAGTAGTATTTTGCTTAATAATATTTGTGTGTCAGATGTGCAATGTTTCTGAAACCGCGCTTGACATAATTGCCGGTATAGGATTGACCGGAATATTCGGATATGTGATTTATTTAAGCGTCGACAACATTAAGGCCTTTAAAGGTATTGGTGGCAAAATTTTATTCATTTTGTATCTTGTTGCACTTACCGGTATCACATTCCAACTTTCTATGTGGGCAACTATGCTTGTGCTTGCAGGACTACTCATATTTGGAATATTCAAAATATTTTTTGCACCAAAAAAGACAGGAGTCATAAGATACTCTGATGGCTCGGAAGAAGAAGCCGATGTTGAAACGGGAATCTGTGGTGAAAAGACATTTACAGGCCGTGATTCAGGCCGTACATTTACCGAATAAGTAAATATACAAAATATCCGACAGTCCTATTCCGAGAGTGTTGTATAACCATGAGCCCCCGGGCGTTAAGGCGGTTATGCAACACTCTTGTCATGCATCACTTTGGACGTGTAATTACTGCGTGTTGTTGCACGGGTGAGGGAATTTGAGTACCTTTGTGGCAAATTATCTGTAAATGGCAAAAATAGGTTCCGTAAAGACGCCTGTAGGCGTCAAAGCCATGCTGCTCGGCAGCGGTGAGCTTGGTAAAGAAGTAGCTATCGAACTCCAGCGCCTCGGCGTGGAAGTGATAGCCTGTGATAAATATGAAGGCGCGCCCGCGATGCAAGTGGGCCATCGCCACTACGTTTTCAACATGCTCGACGGCGCCCAGCTGCGCCGTGCAATCGAGGACGAGCATCCCGATCACATCATTCCGGAAGTGGAGGCAATCGCCACCGACGAGCTTGTCAAGCTCGAGGACGAGGGCTACCATGTGACTCCGACGGCCCGCGCCGCCCGCCTCACGATGAATCGCGAAGGCATCCGTCGCCTGGCAGCTGAGCAACTCGGCCTTCCGACGTCGCCCTACCGCTTTGCCGACACTGAGGAAGAATTCCGCGAAGCCATCAAGGCCATCGGCCTTCCCTGCGTTGTAAAGCCTGTGATGAGTTCCAGCGGTCACGGCCAGTCGACCGTCCGCCGCGAAGAAGACATCGACGCAGCCTGGAACGAAGCCCGCAGCGGCGGCCGTGCAGGTGCCGGCCGCGTGATTGTCGAGGGCTTTGTTGACTTCGATTATGAAATAACACTGCTCACGGTGCGCTCGGTGTCCGGAACACGTTTCTGCGAACCTGTCGGACATGTGCAGGTCGACGGCGATTATCGCGAATCGTGGCAGCCGGCCGCAATGAGCCCCGTCGCTCTCGAGCGCGCCCAGGCTATCGCCGAGGCTGTCACCGGCGCCCTGGGTGGCTACGGAATCTTCGGCGTAGAGCTGTTCATAAAAGGCGAGGACGTGATCTTCAGCGAAGTATCTCCGCGACCCCATGACACAGGCATGGTGACTATGGCATCGCAGGATCTGAGCGAATTTGCCCTCCACGCCCGCGCGCTTCTCGGTCTCCCCGTTCCTGAAATCCGCTTCTACGGCCCCGCGGCATCCCGCGCTATCGTCATCGAGGGCGACACCGACAAGGTAGTTCTCGACAATCTCGAAGGCGTTCTTGCCGAGGGCGGCGTACAGTTGCGCATCTTCGGCAAGCCCGAGATCAAGGGACACCGCCGCATGGGTGTGATACTGGCAACGGGCAACACTGCCGACGAAGCCCGTGCAAAAGCGTCGCGCGCCCACGAGGCACTGGTTGTAAATGTCCTACCGCGATGAGCAACGACCTGCGCAGCGTCACGGTGATGATGAAGGTGGAAGATACCGCCCGCGCCGATCTGATGCTCTCCCCTACCCGCACCTACTACCGCTTTGCCACCGATTCCTCAATCGAGGACGGCGAGCTGGCGGCGGTATCCAACCTCGAGGCTGTGGCTGCGGAACTTAATGCCGCGGCCGAGGGACACGACGGCGAGTCGCCGCTCAGTCCCGATGTCAAGCTCCAGCTTTTCATCAACAATCGCGTGATAGACTGTCACCCGACGGAGGCATCGCTCAAGCGCACGGTTGAAATCCTTGTGCCGCTGGCACCGGAGTTTGCGTTTCTTCGCGGTTTCGTGAATTGATTTTTCAGTAGGCTGCCTCGTGGCGGTCTACCTTGAAGTTTTTTTAATCCTGCTGTGACGCGGAAACATCTTGCGCACATGCAGGATTATTTTATCCACCGAGCTGTCGGCCACGACAATGGTCGTTGCAATAATTATCAGCACACCGCCGACAACATCCCTCGCCGTTATCGCCTGGCCCAGGATCGTGACACTGAGAATCACTGCCGAGACCGGCTCGAGAGCTCCGAAGATTGCTGTCGGGGTCGATCCAATCAGCTGGATGGCGCGGGTGGTGCACGCCAGCGAGATAACGGTCGGGATTATAGCCAGGGCGATCAGCGACCACCAGCCGCTGACCCTCGAGGGCAGTGTGAGATTGAATCCGAGGGGCATCAGACACACATAGAACAACGAGCCGCTCAGCAACACATAGAACAGGAGCTTTGTCGTGGGAATCTTTTTTACAGTCTCCGAGACATTTACGAAAATAATATAGATGGCATAGGTGCCTGCCGAGACCATCACCAGCAAGATTCCGGTTAAGCTCAGCGTATCGGAGCCCTGAGGCTTCATCAGCAGGAACAGCCCCACGGCCATGATAACCAGACAAAGCCCGACGGAAATCTTGAATTTCTCGTGAAAGAGAAAAATCATCAGCACCGCGACCATGATAGGATAGACAAAAAGCAACGTGGAAGCGATGCCGGAATTCATGAACCTGTAGCTCTCAAACAATGTGAGCGACGACACGGCCATCAGTATTCCAAGAATAATCACATGCCGGATTTCATTCCTGCCGAGCGAAAAATCAAGCTTTCTCGCCTTCATGATGAGGGCGAGAATCGGCAGCCCGAGAAGATAGCGGAACAGCAGCACTGAATTGGGATTCATCCCTTGCTCGTAAAGGGGTATCGCGAAGGCCGGATTGGTCCCATAGGCCGCGGCGGCTGCAGCGGCAAGCAAATATCCCCTGAAATTTTTCAGCGCCATATCCGTGGAATAGCTCACCCGCCGAGACCGAAGAGCCGCTCGGCGTTTTGCGTGGTGATACGGTCGATATCATCAATCCCGAGATTCAGACATTCAGCGACCTTGGCAGCGGTATAAGGAAGATAAGCGCTTTCATTGCGCTTCCCGCGCCTGGGCACCGGAGCGAGATAAGGTGAATCGGTCTCGAGCAAAATACGGTCTGCGCCGATAGCCGGGAGCACGGCGCCGAGACCCGAGTTCTTGAACGTGACGATTCCGTTTATTCCGAAATAGAAGTCGCCGACTTGGCGGATAGCCTCGACATCATCGGCCGAGCCACCGAAACTGTGGAAGACGCCTTGCGCACCGGGATGAGCCGACAGCACCTCGAGAGCCTCGGAAAGGCCCTCGCGGCAGTGGATGATGAGAGGTAGCCCGCGCCTGACAGCCTCCGCCACCTGGAAGTCAAAGGCATCCAGCTGTTCCTGCTCATAAGTCTTGTCCCAATACAGGTCAATACCCACTTCGCCGACGGCTACATAGCCGCTGTCGGCATCCATGCGCGCCATCATATCATCCACAATAGGACGCCAGTCGCCGTTTACTTCCGTGGGATGAAGTCCCATCGCGCGGAAAATCCTGCCTGGAAATTTAGCGGCAAGGCGCTCGAGCGGCTCGATGGTGCCGGCATCGACGTTAGGAAAAATCATGCGGCCTACACCGGCTTTAACAGCGCGGTCAACGGCTGCCTCGCCTCCTCCGTCAACGTCAAATTCGGGCAGATAAAGATGGGTGTGTGTATCGATCATTTCGTGCGGCTTGACAACGATTGAGCCAGGTCGGCAAACCATTTTTCATCCTCGGCCGACATTCCGGCCATGGACAGGGCAGCGAGAGCTTCTTCACAGTAGCGGTTGATCATTTCGGCGCACCGTGCCGAGAGGTCGAGCTTGTCATAGACGCGCCTTACACGCGACACGAGGCTTCGCTTTGCCTCATCAATGCGGCTGTAAGCGGCCTGCATCTCTTCCTTGGCTTCATGCATGGCTGTGATATAGAGCCATGTTTTCTTGCGGTTGATGATATCGGTCCCGATGGTTTTGCCAAAAGTCTTCGGGTCGCCGTAGACATCCAGCAGATCGTCGCGGAGCTGGAAAGCGAG
>CAYVTB010000062.1:0-11615 GCA_964454365.1 uncultured Bacteroides sp.
GTCTGATCCGTTTTCATTGTTGTTTTTTTCGATTAGCGGCATGATGGCGTTAAGACCAAGCATAACACCGACATAAGCAACGCCGAGGGCGAAGAACTCGATCGAGACTGGCCATGCCATTTTTAGCCATCCGCCAAAGAAATAGCCGAAGAACAGCAACCACAGCGAGCACTGCACGCACACGCAGAGCGTGCACCACTTGTGGGCGCGGAAGCGCTGATACCAGATACTCCACACCGTGAACGGCAGGCAGCAAAGATTGCACAGCGCGAGCCACAGGAGCAGCCGGGGCAGGAGCATCAGGGCACCGAGGCTCACCGAGAAATAGGCAAAGCCCACCTCGCTCCAGCCGAAGATGCCGAAAAACTTCGACGCCTTCATCTCCAGAATACTGTCGCAGCCGCCGGCCTGAAGCACACCGCAGACGCGGTCGGCCGCCGGGTTGTGGATTTTAAGCGATTTCTGCACAAGCAGATAGGTGAAATACAAGCCGGCAATGTCAACAGCTGCAATCCAGATGGTCGAAAAGTGAGCGTAAATGTGGTTGACCACAAACAGATAGGTGAACAGTGCCACGGCGCAGAAAGCGAGGACCCACTTCTTGGCACGCATGAAAAACTCGATGCGCGCGTGCAGTCCATAGTCGGGCTCGGAAGCGTAAGGCTCGGGAAAAGACAGCAACACGTTCCCGTCCCAGGCATCGAGAAAACGCTCCGGGGCAACTGTCTCGGGCACGCCCTCGGTAAGATAGCTTATGCCCGAGGACGATACATCAGTGACAATGACTTCTCCCGCGGCTGTGTTGGCGAGGAAAGGCGGCGTGATTTTGAATATCTCGCTTTTGTCCGGGAGCCGGTAGGCCTCCGACTTTATGCCATAATCTTCAAGCAACTTGGAGAATCCAAAGAGCGTCTTGAACGGCATTTTCCTGACGCGCTCGACCGAGTAGTCGACAGTGTGGGGTACTCCGAGCGCCTGGAGATAGTCCACGATGAGTGTATGTCTGTCTGTAGTTCCCGCCACGGTCAATTAGAGAAAAGATTGAACCTTGTCTAGCAGATATTGGCCGTCCATCTCGCCGCTTTCGCGCCACACGGGCTGTCCGTCCTTGTAGATGATGAAGGTAGGAGTCGACGTGATCTGTTCCTGATCGGCGATCTGTTCGTTCTGATCTATATCGAGAGTGTAGATGTCAACCGTGCCGCTGAGCAGTTCCTTGATCTGCTCCACGACTGGCATCATGCGGCGGCAGTGAGGACACCATGTTGCATAAAATTCAACGAGTACAACGGGGGTTGATGTAATAGCTTCAGTGTATTTCATTTTTATAGTATTTTGTGGTTTTATTTTTCATATATAAAACAAGCGAGGAAGGCCCATGGTTTTAGGTTCGATGTGGAAAGAATTTTGTAACTTTGTCAATATGATAATGCGCTTGAAAGGAAGGAAAGAAGATGCATGATATATGGAATCCGTGGCACGGCTGTAAAAAGATCAGCGAGGGTTGCCTCAACTGCTATATGTATTTTCTTGACAGGCAGCGGGACAAGAGCGGCAGCGAGATCTACCGCACACAATCCTTTGATTATCCGCTCCGGAAGACTCGCGCGGGAAGCTACAGAATTCAGAGCGGCGAGCTTATCAGGGTGTGCATGACGTCGGACTTCTTTCTGCCCGAGGCCGACGGCTGGCGCCCGGAGGCCTGGGACATCATCAGGCGCCGTCCCGATGTTAAATTCTTCCTGCTGACCAAGCGCCCCGGGCGCGTGAGGGAATCTTTGCCCTCCGACTGGGGCGACGGCTGGGAAAATGTGTGGCTCAATGTCTCCTGCGAGAACCAGGCGCGTGCCGACGAGCGACTTCCTGTTCTTCTCGAGCTGCCTTTCAAGCACAAGGGCTTCATGGCCGCGCCGCTAATCGGGGCGCTCGAGGTCGCCGACTACCTCGCCACGGGCATGATCGAGCAGGTGATTGCCGGCGGCGAGAACTATGACGGCAGCCGCCCCTGTGACTTCGACTGGATCAAGTCGCTTTCTGAGCAATGCCGTCGGCACGACGTGAGGTTTTGTTTTATCGAGACCGGCACCAACTTCATCAAGGACGGGCGCGTGTATCACATGCCCGATAAGCGCCTTCAGAGCGAGATGGCACTGAAGGCCGGTGTCAATCATCAGGGACGCCCTGTGGTTTTCAAGCTTCGGGACCCGCTCGGCTTCGAGATTGAGGAAGAGCTCCTCTACAAGCCCCGCTACAGGGAATCGTGCCTCAGATGTGGCAGCCGCATGATATGCAACGGTTGCAGCGACTGCGGTAAATGTCAGTCGTCGATTATCTCGGCCAAGGCCGGGAAATCGGAAATAATGTAATCGGGGCCGGCGGCTGCGAGCCGGGCTTCTGTGTCGTTGCCGTAGGTAACCGCGCACGTCAGTGTTCCGGCCGCTTTTCCCATCAGGATGTCGACGGGTGCATCCCCCACAGTCAGCGTCTCCCCGGCTTTCCATCCACAGGCGTTCAATATCTTCTCGACGGGGTCGGGAGCAGGTTTGCCATGTTCCACGTCGTTACCACCGACGAGCATTACAAAATAATCGGCGATGTCAAACTCATCGACATATTCCTGCAACGACCGGCGACTGCGGCTGCTGGCGATAGCCATCAGGTAGCCCTCCCGGTGGAGCGCCTCGAGTGTCAGGAGCACGCCCGGATAACAGTCAGCACCAACTGTCTTTCTGAATGTCTCAAATAAACTTCGGAAAGTGGTAGCGAATTCGCGTTTTGCAAATTCATTGCCGGGCCAGAAGATGTCGGGCACGTCTTCGAGCCTTATGCCGATGGTAGACTTGCACTCGCCGTCGCTTTTCGGCGAAAGCTTGAGCTCGTCTATAGTGGCTTGCATCGTGGCGACAATCACCGGTGCAGTGTCGACGAGCGTGCCGTCAAAGTCAAAAATTATATTCTTGATTCTGCTCATAAAATTCTGTTTTATCCGTGACAAAGGTAAGAATAATATTCAGATTCACATGACAGAAATATGGAGGAGAGATAAATTATATATTAGTGAAAAAGGGCGCCCGTGGCGGGGCGCCCTTTAATACTTTGGGAGCTTTTTTATTGGATATAGAGCATGGCGTCGAAGTCCACCGTGCGTTCCCGGATAAAAATTGGGCAACGGGCCATTCTTATAATAACGGATGCAGCATCGGGGATTGTCAACGTTCCTTTTACATAGTCGTTGGCCATCAGTGTTTTGGGGACCTCGACAAAGCAGGCATACTCTTCGCCGTCCTGAGTCCTGGCAATACCTCTGTCGCGAACCAACAGTTCTTTCTCGCGTCCGCTGCGATTTATCAGAGTGAAGTTAACGACGAGATTTTTGCCTTCAGTGGCAACTCCATCGAAGTTCACCTGAATGTCGCTGTCGGTGATGTAAGTTCCCTGTCTGTTGGAAGGTTGCAACTCGGGAAGGACGATGTCTTTGATTACGTATTCAAAAGCACCGTAAGGATTACTCTCCGTGGAGTGGGTGTACTGGGCGCGTCCCTGAACTTTCATGTAGTCAAGCTTCTGGGCGTCGAGCGGCACGTTGACTATCTGATAATACTCCATGACCGTTTCTTTGGGGCCGATGTTTTTTTCCAGTTCTGTGCTAAAAAGATTATATATTTCGCCGTTTATTCCTGCGAGTTCGTTGCGCATGAACTGATTGGCCTCAAAATATGGCCGGGCCTCCTTCGAAGAACTGTTGTAGAATTGTATCGGAACGAGAATGTTTTTGCCGATACGTCTCACTTGATCCGGATTTACTGTTGCACTCAGTCCGCTCAAGCCCTTTTTGCTGTCAACTTTCACCTTCCACAGGATCTCGCGGCAGTAGCGGTTGTTGATGTAGCTGAGAAGCTCGGGCGCGGTGACGTAGGGTTGAGCGCTGGCAGGTAACTTGTCCTCAACCTGAGTCAAGACGAGGTTATCGGGACCGAGGTCGGGATCAAGGGTCGTCAGGCCCAGGAACTGAATAGTCTTGTCGGGGTTGACGATGATGAAGCATTTGCCCGTCTCGCCGTCGTGGTTTACCCAGTCGCAGGCCAGGGCTCCGTCCTCTATGCGGGGATTGGTGAGCTTGATCTCTTCGGTAGATGAGAAGAGGGTCTTGCTGTTATACCGCAGGAAGCCGGGTGCGGTCTGTCCCGCGAATGACTTTTTAAGCTTCTTAGCGTTCATAAAGTCGGCCGGAAGAATCTTCATCGGGGCTTTTTTCTCGGTGAAGATCTGGGTGAAGTCGGGCACTCCGTTCAGGAAGTCGAGATTAGCATACATCCTTTTACGGGTGATATTGTCATTCATTTCACCTTCGTAAACGCCGGCGACATTTATTTGAGCCGATGACATCAGGGCTATGAGAAGCCCGGCAATCGCAAATAAATAACGTTTCATATCAGAAATGTGGTGTTGTTATTCCCAGTCGTCGGTATCAAAGCCGCCGAGTTGTCCTCCGGGGGTGAAGCACTTGCCACCCTCGAAGATACCGGCGCGGGTAGCGATATCTTCATAGACGACGATGGGAGTATCGAGTTTATCGCCGGTTTCGTCGCCGTATTGAATGCTCTCGGTCAGGACGATATATCCGGGATGAGCAGTGCCGAGATAGTAATTTTCGCGGGTTACGACGCGGCCGTTATTGTAGGCCAGGGTAATGCTGTTAAGAGCCATGACGCCGTTGCCGTGTTTCCAGAACGTCCAGCCCGAGGTGACCTCGCCGTTGCTTCCGGTCTCGATGTTGAGCAGGCCACATTCGCTCTGCTCGTTGTCGAAAATGTAGGGAGCTTCAAGAGGATAGTTTGCCTTGTTGATGTCTACGGTCTTGACATAGCCGTTGACACCTGTTGCGATATTGGTTACTTTAACCAACGGACCATTATCAGTGGCATCGAATTCAACGATTTCACCATAGGCCATGGTCTTGTCAGTAGCCTTCTTGCCGGTAGCGTCGGCATATACTTTTGCGCCTTCGTAGCCGATGTTGCCGTAAACACGGTTTTGTGCCTGAGAATGGCACGATTGTGAAAAAATACCAACGGTGAGGGCAAAGATTGTAATGATTGATTTGATGACTTTCATAGTAGAAGATTATTGAATACGTTCATAGTACCACTGACCGTCCTCCAGACGCACGAATACAGTAACGGGGTATTCTTCTGTGTCTAAAACTACGCGGGCGGCCGTTGTAGCCTCGGTAACATCACCGCCCGTGGCTGTGTCGGTCATTTTATTGAAAGTAAAAGTGCGAGCTTTGGGCTTGGCATCGGGATCCATTTCTTTGGCTTTCTTGGCCATCTCGGTTAATTTATCCAATTCATTCAGCCTGTGAGTATCGTTGGGGTTAACCAGTGTCTTCAGCTGCTCATAGTCCCAGCTGTAGTAATATTCCGCTGCCTTTTCAGCAACCGAACGAGGGTCTGAGCGGTCAACGCCCGAGCCACAGCTACTCACGATGCTGCCGAGAATACCTATTGTCAGGGCAAGCATGATAAACTTTAATGTTTTCATAGAAAATCTTGTGCCGCCGGACTCACCACGTTGGCCTTCAAGTGATTTAAAAAAAGAGCGTGAGAGTCTGTATCTGTTACTCGTCCCGCTTCTTGAGGCTGTGGCATGTGCCCTTCTAACTGGAACGAGCAACGCGGAGCCTCACGCTGTATGATATATGACATTAAGAGAATGTATCACTACACACTCCAATACAGGTATATCATACCCGAAAGGCGTCTACCGTTGCTCCATCCCTGAGTTAGAATTTGAAACTGCCACATTTCAAGAATCCAGAGATTAGAGTGGATAAACGCTCTGAACTATGTCTGTGCCACGGTAAAACACCGGGGCGATAACCGCACCCCGCCACGTCAACCCCATATCGGGACTCCGCAGACGATATGCGGCTACAAATATACTAACATTTATGAAATTTTCATTCAAATATGCTGAAAAACATACATCCCCGCTACCGACGGCCACTCAGGTCGTTTTTGCATTCTTTATGCGGCGGATGTATTCCGAGGGAGTCATGCCCGTCTGCTTTTTGAACATGCGGCTGAAGTGCTGGGGGTATTCCAGACCTATGTCGTAGGCCACCTCCGAGATCGTCTTGCCCGCCGAGAGACCGCTCTTGGCTTTTATAACCAGGAAATTCCTTATGTGATTTCCGGCCGTCTCTCCTGTTGAGCGCTTGATGAGATCCCCGAGATAGTTGGGCGACATGCACAGCTTTTCGGCAATATATTGTATTGTCGGTATACCCAGCTTATGTTGCAGCCCCTCGGCGTAGTAGCCCGACAGGGTATCCTGGAAGCGGGCGAGCACATGGCTGTTTTCCTGCTTGCGCGTGGCAAACTGCCGGTTGTAAAAGCGTTTGCAGTACTTGAGCAACACGTTGATGTACCCGACAATTATTTCGTCCTGGACATTGTCGGGGTCTTCCTCGACTTCCCGCTGAATAGCTTTCAGGAGCGAGACAACGATGTCGTGCTCCTCCTTGTTCATGTGGAGCCCCTCGTTGATGTGATAGTCAAAGAAAGTATATTCGTGAATGAGTTTTTCCAGGCGGGTGCCGTGGAGAAGGTCGGGATGGAACAGCAACGCCCAGCCCGAGATGGTGACCCTTTCGCCGTCATCTTCCTTGCCACCGATTTGTCCCGGAGAGACACAGAGCAACGTGGATTCCTTATAGTCATATTTCCCGCAGCCATATTGCAGATTGATCTCGCCATCGTCGCGGAGGAAGATTGCGTAGACTCCGTAATGGTTCAGGCTTGAACGGGTCGGAGAGATGGCATTGTAATCTATGACGCTCACCAGGCGGTGACGGTCTTTCACGCCGAGGTAGGCGCTGTAATCGCCGGGAGTGTTGACCTTGAGAATTTTGCTCATGTCGCAAAGTTAATAATAATATTCTGATTTTTAAAGGTCAACCCATCCCATTCACTCGAAAAACGGGATTTCGCCGGGATGAAAGACAATCGACTCGGAAACCGGCGACGTGGCCAGGAAATATCCGAGACATTTGTCGCCGGTAAACATAGCGGGTCCGCTGCTGTCGTTCTGCAACGCTTCAAGATAATCGTGCATCTCGCGTGAAATGCCGGAAACAGTCACCGTCACGACGTCGCCGTCGTAGAGAACGTCACTGTCATCCTCTTCCCCGGTATCCATGCGGGTTGTCATGGTTATGAAGGTCACGACTCCGTCTGCGGCTCCTTTGTCGCTCATCTGGTTCCACCGGTAAATCTCGCCGTTGCGGTAGATCTTTATCCAGAAATAGTCGCTGCTGCCGGGTGTTTCAGTAAACCGGCCCTGCAGCACGGCCACATGATCATAGGGCATCTTGATCCAGTTAAATTCGAGGCTAAGGAAGTCGGTCGGGCCATACATTGTTGTCCGGGCTTCATAGACATGTCCCTCGCGCTCCACGGTGAGACGATAATCGTGGCCCGGAATGCCGGTGACCATGCCGGTATAAAACCCTTCGGCATCAGCCTTGAGATCACAGGTGTTTCCCGATGTCATATCTGAAAGAGTGACGGTCGCATCGGTAAGACGCGTGAGATCCATCGGCTCGTCCATCGGAGTGGTGAGCGTTATCCCTACCTTTATGCCTTCGGGGGTGAGCTCGGCTTCTATCACGGGAATAGGGTCGATGTCGTGATACTTGAGGTCAAGGTCTTTCTCGCAGGAGGAAAGAAGTATCAGCGTCACGGCCGCTATCATTATGTTGATAATCTTCATGTCGCTCAAAATTTTAGAGTGTAGGAAACCGATGGAATGAGTCCGTAGAGCGCCTGTTGCACAGCCCTTGTACCTGAAGGCTTGGACGGGTCATCCTCAAAGTAGACTATATAGGGGTTATAACGGCAGTAGGCGTTATAGATTCCGAAAGACCACTCGTAGGTGAATTTTTTGCCGACGTGGGAATATGTCGCCGCCAGGTCAAGGCGGTGGGTTGGCGGCGTCTTGTAGGTGTTGCGGCCGGAATAGTAGTAGCACGTCACGCCGGCAACCTCGTATTTAACATCCGGCGCGGTCAGCGGTTGGCCCGAAAGGTAAATCCAGGATGCCGACAGATTCCAGGTATCGGTGAGGCTGTAAATCGCCGTGACCGAGAAATCGTTACGACGGTCGTTTGTGGCATTGTACCATCGGCCGCCGTTGATGCCGGGGATGCGTGATTGTGTGCGGGACAGCGTGTAGGAGAGCCAGCCTGTGAGACGTCCCGTGTTCTTGCGGAGCATCAGTTCGAGACCATAGCTGCGGCCCTTACCGCCGAGAATGATGTTTTCAAGGGCGATGTCGGACAGGGAACTTCTTCCATCCTTGAAATCATAGACATTGAAAATGTCGCGGTAATAGGCTTCGGCACTCCAGTCGAAGGCTCCGTTTCCGGTCATCCCGGCGTATCCCAGTGCCCATTGCAACGAGCGCTCGGGCTTGACTGCCGCTGAGGTCAAGGCAAAGCGGTCGGCCGGGAAGGACATGTTGTTGAGTCGTATAGCATGGATATTCTGGGTCGCGATTCCGAAGCCTCCCTTGAGATTGTTGAAGGGATTGAGGGCGTATTTAACTGACACGCGCGGTTCCAGATTCAGGTAGGTCTTGGGCGCAAACTGCGTTGTTGTACCGTCACCGACCATGAACTCGTGAAAACGGCCTTGCGACAAGGCCGAGGCCGCGACGAGCCTTGCTCCTGCCATCACTTCCAGGCGATCGAGCAGGCGGCCGTTATAGTCGAGCCACAAGGCGTTTTCCCAGAGTGACCTTAATTCAATCTCCCTGGAATCATTCACGACCCACTCGGCCGACTTGACCCGAAGCAGTTCCGATCTAAGACCCGCCTCGAGGCTGTGCCCGTCGGCGATATTCCACATGAGCTTTTCGTTAATCGAATAGTTGTGTATGTAGGTCCAAAGGGTCTGATTCATGTTCATGATGTTCATTGACATCTTGGGGTCGTAGTGGGTGAGTGCAGCCGTGGTGCGCACTGTCAGTTTCTCTCCGGCCCGGGCGATCCAGTTGACTGCCGCGCCGATATTCCCCCAGTAGAAGCCCATCAGGTCAGAAACGGCCATGTTGTCGTGGCCGGTGAAGAAGCTGCCTTCGACTATATGGGTCTCCGAGGGTGTCCAGCAGAGTTTCGCCGAGACATCATAAAAATTCATCACCGTGCTGCGGTACTGCGGTACCATCTTCAGGAATGCGTCGACATAGGACCGGCGCGCAGCCACGGCAAAAGACAGGCGGTCTTTCACCAGCGGCCCCTGTGCCATTATTTTGGCCGCCAGGATGCCGACGGTGGCCGCCCCGTGATACTTATTCATATCGCCCGTGGCAAGGGTGACGTCGAGGACCGATGACGATGCGCCGCCATACATGGCCGGGTAGGGACCCTTGAAGAGCGTGGCGCTTCCGAGGGCGTTGTCGTTGAACGTCGAGAAGATGCCCATGACATGAGCAGGATTGTAGAGTGTCATGCCGTCGAGAAGCACCAGGTTCTGATATGAATTGCCGCCGCGCACCTCGAAGCCGCCGCCACCGTCGCCTTCGCTGCGAACGCCGGGCAGCAGGGCTAAGGATCTGATTATGTCCTTCTCACCTCCGAAAGCCGGTACCGAGGCCAGTTTGGCCAGCTCAAGTCGCTCGGCTCCGATGCGGGCATTGTTGATGCGTTGCCGCGCCGAGTTGCCCGTGACGACTATCTCATGCAATTCTTCAGTGGCAGTAGTGTCGGGTAGCTCAGCTGCTCGGGAGATAAAGCCGGTGGCAGCAGACAAAATAGCGGCAAGAAGTATGCGTTTCTTTATCAAAACCATTTCTTTCATTATTGATCTCAACGATTCTCTGCCGGGTATCCCACAGTTAATCGTAGGATCAGATGAAACAGCCGATCATGGCTATTATCAGGCCTCCGATCATCAGTCCGAAGCCCCAACGGCGTTGATTGCCCCAGCGAGCCTTCAGGTCATCAACCCTCATGGGCATGTTTTTGATCTGCCGGTAATTAATGTAATATTGAACCCCGCAGAACATTATGAGCAATGCTCCGAGAACGTTGATACCGATGCCGCCGTATATTAGTATATTTTGCATATAATTCAGTTTTTAATATTAACAACCGATATATGCAAAAGGGTCGATGATTATTCCTCGCCGATTCCGAAGACGTCCAGGAAATTATGCGGCTCGATGGTAACGCCTTCCCATGTTCCGTAATACTTAGACATCACATACATCTGAAGCTTTTCAGCGCTCAGGGATCCAGGAGTATTCGGAATGGTGATTTGGAGCGTGGCGGGATCGCCCGATGAGTGACCTATCGAGGTGGAGGCGATTTTGCAGTCAAATGTGGTGTTGGGGCTCCAGAAAGTGGCGCCGCTGCCGAGCGAGAGTTGAAGGGTAGTGGCTGTGCCGCTCGCGGGCTGCCAGTAGAGTTCGCTCTGGGGAACGAGAATTGAGAAGTGGTCTTTTGACTCAACTTCAAAAGAGTGGTTGTATTCCTCGCCTGTCGTCGAGGTACTTTTGACTGATACATACAGCCAGCCTATACAATCAAAGTCAGGATCTTCCGAGAAAACGATCTTCTGGATGTTGTCGGCAATGAGAATCTCGGCGTCGCGGCTGTCTTTCTTGATCAGGTTTCCGCGCAGCGAGAAATTAATGCGGCCCTGGAGGCTCTTGAGGGGAACCTTGAACTCGAGCGTCTCGCCTGAAAAAGGCTTGTCATCGACTGTAAAGCTCATAGTGCCGTTGTTGGCTACCAGAGAAATGCTTCTGAGCACGACACCCTTGGGTGCATCCATCTTTACGTTGGCAACCTTGATGGTCATTTCCTCGGTAACGGTCATCCACCAGGCATTGGACGCTTCGGTTACGGAAGCGCTTATCTTTACCCGGGTGGTGTCGATCGGTTCCAGCTCCGGGTCATCATGATCGGCACATGAACTGAAGATAATGCACAGCAGCGCCGGTAACAGTAATAATTTGAATCTTTTCATAATCTTTCTTTTTATCTCCGACGGCTCATACGGAGAGTGTTTTATTATAAAACGTGAGCCGACTATGTCACTTCTTAGTTTGAAGGTCGTAGGAAACCGTTTTGCACAGATGTAACATTAGCAGCTCACGCTATATGCGTGAGAACCACTATGCTATCTTTGTGCGTTTATGAATTTCCTACGTTCTCAAACTACGAGATAAGCATAATACGTTTTTTTGTTATTACGAAATGTAGCGGACCGACCTCTGTCAATCCGCTTGCAAAGTTATAATAAAATTGCAAAAAATGTCATAACCCAACCTCCTTTTTTGCAGCCGTCTCCGGCCGTTTTTACACAGTTACGGATGAATTATGACGAGGCTGACGTGCGAACAGGACGGCCCTGACGTGTGTTATATAGTCAAAACAATAATTCTTCCCTCCGCAGCGAGGTTCATCACTATCTCCCCGACGTTATCGCAGGAATATCTGACCCAATCCCACTTACACGAAGGAAAGAGAAATAAATTAAAACTATAAAACTATGGATAAATTTATTGGCTCTCATTTCATTTACACCTATGATAACGGGTGGATG
>CAYVTB010000063.1:0-11475 GCA_964454365.1 uncultured Bacteroides sp.
TTATTTCAACTTATAGTTGCCTGTCTTTAACTGCACGTCACTTGCCGATGCAGAAGCGGGAGAAGATGGTGGTGAGGATTTCTTGGGAGGGGATTTCGCCGGTGATTTCGGAGAGGTGGGCGATGGTAGCGCGGAGGTCTTGGGCGATGAGGTCGCCGGGGAGGGATGCGTTGAGTCCGTCGATGACGCGAGCCGATGTTTCGGCCGCTTGGCCGAGCGCGGCGGCGTGGCGCGCATTGGTCACGAGGATATCGTTATCGGAGTTGCCACCGAGTTCCTTTCCATATTCTTCAAGCTTGTCTTGCAACGTGTTAAGTCCTTCTCCCGTTACGGTTGAGATGGCAATCGTGTCCTCGCCGGGCACTGTTGCCACGGCCCCGAGGTCCTTTTTGTTAAGCGCTATAATCAGGCGACTGTCGCCGGCTCGCTCCTTTACTTCGTTCACCGCGGCAGAGTCGACGGGCAGGCTGCCGTCTAGTGTCAGTATAACAATGGAGGCCTTGTCGATAGCTTGTAGTGAGCGTGTTATGCCTATTTGCTCGATGGTGTCGTCGGTGTGGCGCAGACCGGCGGTATCGATAAAACGAAAGCGGAAATCGCCGATTTCCATAGTTTCTTCAACCGTGTCGCGCGTTGTCCCGTGAATGTCGCTCACTATCGCGCGTTCGTCCCCGAGAATCGCGTTGAGCAGCGACGATTTACCTGCATTTGTGGGGCCGACAATGGCCACGGGAATACCCTCCTTGATGGCGCGACCCTCTGAAAAAGAGCGGTGTAGCCGGGTAACTTCGCTATGAATTTCCGTTGCCAGTTCAAGCAGCTTTTCGCGTGAAGCGAAGGTCACATCTTCTTCCGAAAAATCCAGCTCGAGCTCCAATAGCGAGGCAATTTCCACAAGGCTGTCGCGCAACCCGGCAAGTCGCCTGGAGAAAGTTCCGCGCATCTGATTCATAGCAATACGGTGTGCCGCGCGGGAATCAGATGCAATCACATCGGCCACCGCCTCGGCCTGTGCCAGGTCCAGTCGCCCGTTCAGAAACGCGCGGCGCGTAAATTCGCCCGGACCTGCCAGGCGTGCCCCGGCATTAACCAGCACGTCGAGCACGCGCCGTTGCACATAGCGCGACCCGTGCACAGCCAGCTCCACTACATCCTCGCCCGTGAACGAGCGAGGCGTGCGGAACACCGTGGCCACTCCCTGGTCAAGCGCCTCGCCATTTTCGTCTACGATATTCCCCAGATGCGCCGTGTGGCTTTCAACGGCCTCAAGGCGTTTACCTTGCCATAATGTATCCACGATCTCAATCGCCCGTGGTCCGCTGACGCGCACGACCGCGATGCCGCCGCATCCCGGCGGAGTTGAGATCGCGCAGATTGTATCCGATTCGTTAAAAATCATCTTCTCAGGATCTTATCAATGATTCCACGCGGCCATTGAATGTTGTGCTTCCACCGCGTTTTCAACCTCATCCGGGAGTGCCGCGAAAAAGTCATAGCCCGTTATAGCCTCCACATCGTCGATAGAAACCACCGTGGCCTGCGCGCTCCCGTCAAACGGATGATTGGGCATCAGAAAGGCGATACCCATGGGTGGATTGGCCGTCGGCGCGACAATTACCTTGAAAAAACGTTCCGGCACCGGCACGCGGCTCGGGCCGATAGTGCGCGTGAGCCGGTCCCCGAGCACAGGTCCTGCAACAATATAGAGTTCGCCGTGGCGTTGACTCCACTTGCGTGAATTTTTCTCCACAGTAGCCCATGGCCCGGCGTTCACCGATTTGTCCTGCGGGCAGATATTGGTGAGAAAATGGCAGTCGGCCATGGCCTTGTGGCTCCATTTCATATCGGCTGCCGGGGCCATGTGGCCGCGGTCAAAGCCCGAATTGCGGTAATCATCGAGCGTTGCACAGCCGTCCACGTCAGGGTCGGGGCGGAAAGTCGCGTCGCGACGGTTTGCTACCTCGGCTCCTGCTTCATCGGGGCTCAGCGTCCATGCAACATATCCAGGCTGATGCATATCGGGCCTGAAATAGACAGTAAATCCCTCATAGTCGATAAGGTGCCCGCTGTCTTCCGCGGGCACATTGACCAGCAGCAGCGAGTCACCGCCCGCCACCGGCGCGAGGCGGCTGTCTCCGTCACCCGTCGGGATGAACGCGACCACCGCCGCGACCGCCAGCAGTGCTAATATTATGAGGGTCGAGCGCTTCATCACATCAGCGGGCCGCATATGCGGCTGCCAGGGCAAGATGCTGATAGTCAAGCACGCCGCTCTGGGTCAGCTCTACCACAACCGGGCTTTCCGTGCCGGGTGCGGGCAGCGCGATGTGTTCGTCATCCACGAAACTGAAAATCACCTGGCTGCTGCCGTCGGGAAGGCTCACGGCCCATGAGCGGTCGTCGCTGTTGAAATCGAGACGTACTGTCGAGCCGTCACTGAGACTTTCGATCGTATAGCCGTTGCGGTCGTTGCTCACCAGATACTCGGCGTCATTACCCTTGACGCGATATTGACCCTTGGCAGCTACCGGATTGGTGCCCGACCAGAATTCTATGGAATTGAGCACGATGACATCAGCCAGGGCCGAAACTTCATAGACGGGAAGAACCCAGAAGGCAAAGAACACAAGTTCGTTGACAAACTTGTTGCTGATCTGGCGGTTCCAGGTAAGCAGTTTGTTGGTAAGCGTAAAGGAGCCGATACACGAAGGCAGTGTCATCGATGCAAGCAGAGTGCACACGAGGGCAACAGTCAGTTTAGTTTTGCGCATAACAGATTATTAAGTTTACGGGCAGCCGGTAGACGCCGGCTGCGGGTTTGAAAATTTCGGCGGCCACCGGTTGCAGCCGCTTTACAAAGTTATATCTTTTTCGCATCACGGCAAAATTTTCCTGAAAAACATTTAAAGCCCTTCGCGTTCCTGTTGCGATTTGTTGCCGACAGGCGCGTTTTCACCGGCTTTTTGTTAAAGGTTTATAAACATCTGCCGCATTTTAACAATTATCCCTGCCGATTTCGTAACTTTGCACTCCGATTTAATATTCCAATAGTAATTGAAAACACAGATTATCAAGTTACCGGCCCGTCAGACATCCCCTTCTTTATTTTTGTCGGCTCTTCCCGTAGGTGGTTTGCTGGTGTCTTTTATCCTCATTATTATATTTTTAGGTCCGGCAGCAATCAGTGATTATTCACAGGTGGCCCTGCTGGGCTCGGCCTTTGTTGCCTTCGTCATCGCCCTTTGCAGCCGCTCGTTGACCCGTCGCTCCCTGCAGGTAGGATTGCGGCGCAGCGCCTCGCAGATCCTCCCGGCGGTGCCGATGCTCATCTGCATCGCCGCCCTCGCTACAACCTGGATGATTTCAGGCGTTGTCCCTACACTGATTGACTATGGTCTGCAGCTGCTCAATCCCCGCTGGTTCCCGGTTACCGTCTGCGCTGTCTGCGCGATGGTGTCGGTCATCACGGGCAGTTCCTGGTCCACGATCGCCACAATCGGCGTAGCTTTTATGGGGATCGGTTCCGTGATGGGCTATAACGAAGGATGGATCGCCGGCGCGGTCATTTCCGGTTCTTATTTCGGCGACAAGGTCTCCCCGCTCAGCGACACTACAGTCGTTGCATCATCGACATGCGGCGTAGACCTGTTTTCCCACATCCGTTTCATGATGTACACCACGGTCCCCGCCATGTCGCTCACTTTGCTTGTATTTGGCCTGAAAGGTCTTTTGAGCGATGCTGCCCCTGTTACCCAGTCGCTTGAAATGGTTCAGGGCCTTGGTGCCAGCTTCAACATCACTCCGTGGACTCTCGTCATTCCCGTCGTGACTCTCGCTATGATAGCCTTCAGAATCAACACCTTGATTGTTCTTGCGACGAGTGCGCTTATGGGCGCCGTCGGCGTCTTTATCTTCCAGCCCGGCTGGGAAGGCGGACTTGCTGCGGTTGCTGAATCCACCTGGCATGGCTTTACCAACACCACAGGAATTGAATCCGTGGATGAACTCACCTCTACCGGTGGTATCATCGGCATGATGCCCGTCGTCTACCTCGTCCTCAGTGCTTTGTGCTTTGGCTGGATGCTCATCTCGACCGGCATGCTCCAGCGGCTCACCGATGCCTTCACGCGCCGCCTGCGCCGTCGCACGTCCATCGTCGCCTCGACCCTTGGCTCGGGCATTGTCCTCAATGCCTGCACTGCCGACCAATATCTCTCGCTGATAATCTCGGGCAACATGTTCCGCAACGTCTATCGTCGCGCCGGTATGGAAGACCGCATGCTTTCGCGCACGATCGAGGACGGCGTGTCGGTCACTTCGCCGCTGATCCCATGGAGCTCCTGCGGTGTCACACAGGCGACTGTGCTTGGCGTTCCTACGCTGACCTATCTCCCTTATTGCCTCTTCAATTATCTCACGCCCGTCATGTCTATGGTTGTCATCGCCCTTGGCTTCAAGGTCAAGTCAACCATCTCGAGCGTCGTCGTCAAAACGAAGCCCGCGTGAAAAGTCCGAGACTCAGCGACGAATTTACGTCTCTGAGATAGCGGTATTGATAACCGGCTTCGAGTCCTATTGAAAGGGTAGGGGTCAGCGCGCAACCCGCTCCGGCAGTCACGTCAAAAGTAAATGAGCATCCCGGTCGATTGAGACCCTTACCATGGAAATTCCCCATCAGGCCGGCCATCGCGCGTCCTTCGGCAAAAAATCTTCTGCTCGGCAGGTTGACATATCCTGTTGCGCCGAGAGAGAATCCTGCACCGTCTACCATCGAAACATATTTCTTGCTTTCATATAGCGGTACCGAGCTGAAATTCACCGCGGCAGTCACGCCCCAGTGTTCCCCCATGGGAAGAGTGCCGCGCACCGCTGTACCTACTCCCGTACCACCGCTGATGCCATGCTTGCCTCCCACTGGGAAGTAGGCTGTCGTGACGACATCTACCGCAGGCATAAAATCACTCACGGCTGCCGGTAACCCGGGCATCGAGCCCGGATAAATGGCGCGGCCTATGAGATACCCTATTTCAGTCGACACGAGGCCCACGGCAAAACCTCCCAAAACATCCTTGGGAAAATGATTGGAGGTAAACGTGCGCTCGAGCATCATTGCTCCTGTTACAAAATGAGAACCCACGACCCACCAGGGCGAGCGGCGGTAAAGCTCGTGAGAAACTATCGAGGCCGCGGTCGCTGTCCACGACACATGCTGCGACGGCCACGAATCATCGTTTCTGCGGTCGGGGCGCATTTCATGTATCGATGCCTTCAGCACCTCGGTGAGAGCCGCGTTGATGATTACCGACGAACCGATTCTCACCGCATATGGCGCTATGCGCCGCGATAAGTCGGTAGAATCCGCTTCGGCAGCCTTTATCGTGGGCGCTGACAGCAAGCTAAGCAACAGTATGATCAGGGTTGTGTGTTTCATTCTGAACAGTCTTGTGGAAAAATATGTCTTTTCAGTTAAGGGATTTGTAGACCTGGCGGAAAAGCTCGGGACGTATTCCCGAGTTGTTGAACGCCGCGTTGTCGCGTGTAGGGTTCACGCGGTTGGTGAGGAAGATGAAGATGAGATCGTTGTCGGGATCGACCCAGAACACCGTGCCGGTGAAGCCCAGGTGGCCGTAAACGCCTGCTCCCGCTTCGTCGCATGTAGGCGAATTGTCGGGATTCTCCACATCAGGCTTGTCAAAGCCGAGCCCGCGGCGGCATGTAGGGCTCTTGGCTGTCGTGAAAAGTTCCACCGTTGCCGGTGACAGCAGCTGCACGTCGCCGTATTTTCCACCGTTGAGCCACATCTGGCACAGCTTTGCAAGGTCGCCTGCCGAGGCAAACACGCCGGCGTTACCCGAGACGCCGCCGAGCATCGCCGCGGTCTCGTCGTGGACATAACCGTGCACCAGCTGTCGGCGCAGGTAATTGTCCTGCTCTGTCGGCGCTATTTCTTCAAGTTTATGAGAGAGGGTAGGGCGGTAGCATATTCCGTGAGCCCCTAAGGGAGCCCAGATACTGTCGGTTACGAAACGGTCATGGGGCTGCCCCGTGAGGTGCTGTTCCATGTCCATGAGCAGGCAGAAGTTAAGGCACGAATAGTTGTAGCGGTTGTTTTTGCGCAGGGGGATATTATAAATCCGGCCCATGATGGTATCAAAGGCAGCCTCGCCGACCCACATTCCGCGCGCAGCCTCGACAGGGGCAGCTTCGCTGCGTTCTGCGCTTACGATATCGTTGCGCACACGTCCGTCAGTGTAACCCCAGGCTCCGTTCTGAATCTTAATAGTGTGCTGTGCGTCGCGCTTCGGGGTGATGAGCTTGCCGGTGTAGCTGGTCGTGTCGATCATTACGTTGAACATGTTGAGCGAAGCCGGCATGCCCGATTCGTGGTAGAGCAGCTGCTCCACCGTGATACCTTCCTTGCCTGTTCCTTGCAGCCCCGGGATATGACCGGCAACAGCATCTTCAAGGTTGAAAAGCCCCAGGTCATAGGCCTTCATGATTCCGGGAAGTGTACCGGTTGCTTTTGACACCGAGGCAAGGTCATAGAGCGTGTAGGGCGTGACGGCCGCTCCGCCGGCAGTCAATTTGCCATAAGCTTTTTCCAATACAACGTCTCCTCCGCGGGCTACCAGGACCTGGCAGCCGGGAAAGGCGCCTTCCGCTATGGCTTTGCCCACGATGGAATCTATTGAGTCGGTCAGCGACGAGCGCAGGCCGTGAGCGGCGGGTAACGCATATCCGAGTCGGCTCTTGGGAATGACGACGCCGTCGCCGGCCTTGGCGGTCGGGGCAATGTTCACGGGCAGAGTTCCTTGGACTGTGATACCTCCGAATACAGCCTGAGCGGCTGCCGAGCGCATCTCGGGAATGTTGTCATAGCACAGCAGGAGAGCCTCGGCCTTGTCGAGGGCGCCCTTGAATTTATTCATCTTGTAGGGATTCATCATAAACACGCCTGTCAGGCTCTTGGCGTCTGTCAGCTGTCCCCAGGCCGTGCGTGCAGCGGCATTGTCGGTATAAACTACTGCTACCACGGCGTCGTGACCCAGTATTTCTGCAAGGGTAGCCGCCGGTATAGCACCGGTAGTCTTGTAAGTATCAACGTCGGCATAGCGGCGGCAGGTCTCGGCAAATAAATCGTCGCCGGGCGACCCTATGGTCACCACTGCAATACTGTTCTTGCCGAGATTGCCGAGCGGCAGAGTGTTATCGCGGTTCCACAGTGCCGTGATTGAGGCGGCGCAGAGGCGCTGGATCAGGGCGCGGCACTCGGGAGTATCGATGCTCTCCTGAAGACCTTCTATCGAGGGCCACTTTTCTGTCGGAAGTCCAAGCAGATACTTATACCGCAGGATGCGCTTGCAATGATCCTCGATCACCGATCTGGAAATCTTTCCGCTCTTGACCATGTCGTATATCGCATCGATATCCTCCATGGGATGATTGCTCGAAAGCAGCACGTCGGCACCGGCTTTTAAAGCCTCTACGGCGCTGTTAAGGCCTTCGAGACGGGCACCCTTCATGCCGAGAGCATCAGTGTATATGAGCCCGGTGAAGCCCATATCCTTCCTCAGCAGGTCGGTCGTCATTGCGCTTGAAAGCGACGCGGGGCGTCCCGAGGGGTCAAGCGCGGGCACTACGATATGTCCCGTCATGATTCCGGAGAGGCCGGCGTCAACAAAGTGCTTGAAAGGTACAAGGTCGACGCTCTCCAGCACGGGCAGACTGTGATTAACTACAGTGCTCTCCTTGTGCGAGTCGGTCGAGGTATCGCCGTGCCCAGGGAAATGCTTGCCGACGGCCTGCACGCCGGCATCCTCGAGACCGCGCGAGAAAGCTGTGCCGAGCTGTGCCACGCGCTCGGGATTCTCGCCAAACGATCTGTAGCCGATGACCGGGTTGCGCGGGTTGGAATTTACGTCAAGCACCGGAGCAAAGTCGACATGTTGACCTGCAAGGCGGCAATGGCGACCCATTTCAAGACCGTATTCATATAAAAGGGCGGTATCCGACACGGCTCCGAGGGCCATGTTCGTTGGAAACTTCGGTGTGTTGCTGATGCGCATAGCCAGGCCCCATTCGCCGTCAAAGGTCATCAGTACAGGTACCTTGGCCACGCTTTGGGCATAGGCGGTCATTTCAGCATACTGCTCCAGTGAGCCTGCGGTGAAAAGCAGGCCGCCGACGCCGTTGGTGGCTACATATCGCTTGATCACAGCGCGAGAGTCGGCGCCCATCGTGGGGACGGCCTTCGGGAAAACAAGTTGTGCGACGCGCTCGCGTTCGCTCAGGCTGTTGTAGACCGAGTCTACCCAGTGCTCGCAGGCGTCTCCGCCTCGGGTGCGTTCAAAATTTGTTATCTTGGAGCTTGCCGATGTAGTCAGGGCTAAAGCGGCTGCTAATATCGTAAGTTGTTTAAGCATTGTGTGATAATGACGGATATTTACAGTTTTGGATTTATCTTTGAATGGTATTGTACAAGGGATGCATTCTGATTTCAGAAGGCGGGTTGATGGTCTTGCCACGGCCCTTGCCGGTGCGCAGGTAGTCGAGCAGGTCCTTGTAAAGCACCTGATGGCTGCTGGTCACCAGGATATGGTTCTTCAGCGGAGCCATGTAGTCACCGCCGTTAGCGAGATAATCGATTGTGGCGATGCGGTAGACACGTTCCGGATCAATGGGCTCCCCGTTGAGCGTGGCGCTTACAACCTTGGCGTCTTCCTTCTTGGCTTCGGGAGTGCCGGGAAGGTAAACGACCTCCATGCCTTCGCTCACGCCGTTGCCGTCTGCGCGTGCCATGACTTCAAATGTATCGAGGAGGTCTTTGCCCTTGATGTCGATGACTTGCAGGAGATTGTTGAACGGCATCATTGTGATGATCTGGCCTTCGTGGATGGTTCCCTTGGGGAGCCCGCGGCGCAGCCCGCCCTTATTGACTATTGCAAGCTGTACGTCGGGATCAAGCTCGCGGGCGCGCTCGAGGACAAAGTCTGTGGCCCAGTTGAGCAGCTCGGGAGAGTGTTGGTCGAGCGCGTTCTTGGTCTTGCCCACGGGCACGCGGGTCATCAGCGAGTCAACCCCTGCGCGGTAAGTCTTGATTACGTCCTTTATGTCGTCAGGCACGCGGCCGTCAAGTCTTTTATCAATGGGGATAACCTTGTAGTCGGCCTCCATCGAGTCAAGGTCGATAACGATCTCGCCGATGTTTTTTCCGGCTTTGCCAACCTGGGTCACGAGCACTTCCTTGCCGGCCGCGTTAAGGACGCGATGCTGGAAATACTGGTTACCGGGCAAGATAAGGTCGTGGCTGTGGCCGCCGATGATAATGTCGATATTGCTCGAGTTGGCTGCAAGCATCAGGTCTCCGGGAGGTGTTACGGGATTATAACCTATGTGAGTGATCGCTACCACCATGTCACAACCCTCGATATTGCGCAGCCACCAGGCCGTTGCGTTGGCGGCTTCGATGGCATCGAGATATTCCACCCCGTCATAGTTCCCCTCGGAAATCATTCCTGCGGGCCTCAGGTTGATGGCGATGAAACCTATCTTGCGGTCGTCGATTTCGCGGATGGTATATTTCTCGAAAAGGTCTTCCAGAGGACTGTCCTCGAGATTGTAGTTGGTAGCCAGCAACTGGGCCTTGGCTTCGGCAAGGACTGCTGCCAGCGAGTCGACGCCGTTGTCAAACTCATGATTGCCCAGAATGCGGATGTCGTATCCGAGTTCGTTCATCAGTCTTTGCTCCACCTTGCCGCCGTAAATATTGAAATACAACGTGCCCTGCACGGCATCGCCCGCATCGATAAGCAGCACATTTTCGTGGGCTTCTCTGATGCTGTCTATCACCACTTTGCGGCGTCCTATGCCGCCGAGGCCGTCTTCGTCGGGGTCAATCTGGGAGTGGGTATCGTTGGTGTGGACTATCACGAGTTCACGCCCTGCGAGCGGGGATGCGGTTACAAGTACCGTCGCTGTCACGAGGGCGGCTGTCAAGACGCTTGCTTTCATTATTGTTTCAGGCTTGGTGTTTGCTATGTCGTTTTACAATGCAAAGCTAATAAATTTCTTCAAGACGCGCAAGCCGTTATAAAAAATAGCGTCGCCGCCCCGGGTCCGGGACAGCGACGCCTCTTGTCAGAGTTTCTTTAATCAATAGTTATCGGGAAAACGTTCAAACCAACCTTGGTCTGCGCCGCAGACCGGGCAACGTTTGGGCGCCTTGGTAGACTTCACCGTGTAGCCACACTTGCGGCAATACCATTCGACGGGCTCGGCGCTTTCGAAGACTTCGCCGTTCTTGAGGCGTTCGAGAAGCTTGAGATAACGCTGCTCGTGCATCTGCTCTACCTTGGCGATATTGCGGTAAAGGGCTGCTATCTGGGGGAATCCTTCCTCTTCTGCTGTCTGGGCGAAGGTTGAGTATAAGTCACCCCATTCTTCGCGTTCGCCGGCGGCTGCTTCAGCCAGGTTGGTTGCTGTGTCGGCTACAACGCCTGCGGGATAAGCGGCCTTGATTTCGACCATGCCGCCTTCAAGAAGCGAGAAGAACTGCTTGGCATGGCTGAGCTCCTGCTCTGCTGTCTTGGCAAAGATTGCTGCTATCTGTTCGTAGCCCTCTTCGCGGGCTTTCTGGGCAAATAATGTATAACGTGAACGTGCCTGGCTTTCACCGGCAAATGAGGCGAGAAGATTATGTTCAGTCTTCGTTCCCTTGATAGATTTCTTTTCCATGATTATACTTGAGTTATATTTTCGGTTTTGATTAATTTGCTTTTGATTAATTGTATAACGTCAGCTGAGGCAGAATTGTTCGGCCGCTATGCGATAAATTATAATTTATCGGGGAAGCTGGTGAAGTAATTGTGTTCCTGCTCGGGAATATTACCTTCTGCAGCCTTTTGGGCTGCTATTGCCTTGATAAGGAATGCCATGTTGCGGCCAAGGTTTCTCATGGTCTGCAAGCCTTCGAGATCCTTCTCGACGTCTTCGGCCGTGAAGCCGTGAACTTCGTTCCAGTAGGTCGAGGAAACAATCGGCATGGAGTTCATCGTGAAGAACATGTTCAGGTCGGCAAAGGCCGATGTGCTTCCCGCGCGCCGCGAGGACACGACGGTTGCCCCGACTTTCATCGCAGGATTGATCGTCCCGGCAGTGCTGTAGCACAGGCGGTCAAGAAAGGAGTGAAGCTGCCCGTTGGGACCTGCGTAATAAACCGGCGTGCCGACGATTAACCCGTCGGCCTCGGCAAACTTCGGCGCTGTTTCATTCACTACATCGTTGAACACACATTTGCCGTGGGTCCGACAGTAGTTGCACGCTATGCAGCCGCGCACGTCTTTGTTGCCTATATTGACTCGCTCGGTCTCGATGCCGTTTTCGTTCAGTGTACGTTCTACTTCGTCAAAGGCGCGTGCCACGCAACCGGTATTGTGAGCACTGCCGTTTATTAACAGGACTTTCATTATTGTTTTT
>CAYVTB010000064.1:0-11445 GCA_964454365.1 uncultured Bacteroides sp.
GCTGAAAAACAATATCAAGCGCTACTGGTGGGACGCAATGACCCTGCTCCACGAAAACATTGTGGGCATCGACTCGGCCATTTTCATGCACCCCACCATCTGGAAGGCCTCAGGCCATGTCGACGCGTTCAACGACCCCTTGATCGACAACCGCGACAGCAAGAAGCGCTACCGCGCCGACGTGCTGATTGAAGAGGATATCGCCAAGCTCGACGACAAGATTGAGAAGGAAGTGGCCAAGGCCCGCAAGCGCTTCGGCGACAACTTCGACGAAGCTCTGTTCCGTCAGACCAATCCCCGCGTGGCCCAGATTGCCGAAGAGCGCGGGCTGCTCCATGAGCGCTTCTCGAAGGCGATGAACGACAATAATCTTGAGGAACTCCGTCAGATTATCCTCGACCGCGAGATTGTGTGCCCCATCTCAGGCACCCGCAACTGGACGGAGGTGCGCCAGTTTAACCTCATGTTCAAAACCGAGATGGGCTCCACGGCCGACGGCGCCATGACCGTCTACCTCCGCCCCGAAACGGCGCAGGGCATCTTCGTCAACTTCCTCAACGTGCAGAAAACCGGCCGTATGCGCATCCCCTTCGGCATAGCGCAGATAGGCAAGGCGTTCCGCAACGAAATCGTGGCCCGTCAGTTCATTTTCCGCATGCGCGAGTTCGAGCAGATGGAGATGCAGTTCTTTGTCCGTCCCGGCGAGGAAATGAAGTGGTTCAACTACTGGAAGGAATGGCGCCTGAGCTGGCACAAGGCTCTCGGCCTCGGCGATGAGAAGTACCGCTACCACGACCACGAGAAGCTGGCCCACTATGCCAACGCCGCTACCGATATCGAGTTCAAGATGCCCTTTGGCTTCAAGGAAGTGGAAGGCATCCACTCGCGCACCGACTTTGACCTGTCGCAGCACGAGAAATTCTCGGGCAAGAAGATACAGTATTTCGACCCGGAACTCAACGCCTCTTACACTCCCTATGTGATCGAGACCTCGATCGGCGTCGACCGCATGTTCCTGTCGGTTCTTTGCTCGAGCTACGAGGAGCAGCCTCTTGAAGGCGGCGATTCGCGCGTAGTGCTTCACCTGCCCGCTGCTCTCGCTCCCGTCAAGTGTGCCGTGATGCCTCTGGTGCGCAAGGATGGCCTGCCCGAAAAGGCACGCGCTATTGTCGACGACCTCAAGTTTGATTTCTCGACCCACTACGATGAAAAAGATTCTAGCGGCAAGCGCTATCGCCGCCAGGATGCAATCGGCACGCCTTTCTGTATCACCGTCGACCACCAGACTCTCGAGGATGACACCGTCACCCTGCGCGAGCGTGATTCGATGGAACAGACCCGCGTCAAGGTAGCTGACCTCCACCGTCTCATCCACGACCGCGTATCTCTCAACTCCCTGCTGCGCAAGATTAAATAATCGGCGCCGGGCCAATTTAACAAGCTATTGAATTATGAATAAAAAGTATAAAAGCCTCTTTGTATGGGGTGCCATCATCCTTGTGATCATTGTAGTGGTCGCCTGGTTTGTGTCGACCCGCAACGGCTTCGTCACTCTCTCTGAAGACGTCGATCGCCAGTGGAGCGAAGTCGAGAATCAGTATCAGCGCCGTCTCGACCTTATCCCCAATCTGGTAGAGACAGTCAAGGGCTATGCAGCCCACGAGGAGAACACCTTTGAGAACGTTACCCGCGCCCGCGCCGGTCTTCAGAGCGCCTATGATGAAGCAAACGCTCTGCAGACAAATGACGGTGCCGACGCTCCCCGCGTTGATGCCGCTCAGCAGCAGCTCGGCCGCGCTCTCTCGATTTATGTGAACGCCGTGCGCGAGGCCTATCCCGACCTCAAAGCCGACACTCAGTTTACCGACCTGCAGACTCAGCTCGAAGGTACCGAGAACCGCATAGCTACCGCCCGCGGCCGCTATATCGACATCGTGCGCGATTACAACGTGGCTATCCGTCGTTTCCCGGCATCGATGATCGCGTCTATGAGCGGCTTCCTTCCCAAGGAGCAGTTCAAGGCTCAGGAAGGCGCTGCCACGGCTCCCAAGGTTTCATTTTAATACCCCGGATAAATGAAATATTTGAAATTATTATTCCTGGTTGCGGTTGGTACCCTTGTCCTGACCACCTCGTGCAACAGCGACGATGACGACAAGGTAAACCTGTCGGAATACAAGGCCTGGCGCGCCCAGAACGACCAGTGGATCATCGACATGCAGAACCGCAAGAATCCCGACGGAACTCCCTACTATCAGGTCTACGTTCCGGCCTGGAATCCCGGCGCTTATGTGCTGATGCACTTCTTCAATGACCGCGCCGAGACCGCCGATAACCTTGTGCCTCTCTATACCAGCGTCGTTGATGTTATTTATGAAGGCTATACATGCGAAGACAAGCTCTTTGACTCCTCCAAGTCGGTAAACCGCTACGGTCGCACGGGCGTTCAGCGCCTCAGCAATAACTACAGCATCCAGGGCTGGGCTATCGCGATGGAGAATATGCACGTCGGCGACACGGTAGAGGTTGTCATGCCCTACCAGGTTGGCTACGGTGCAAGCATGACCGGCTCGCTGCTGCCCTACTCGGCACTGCGCTTCAACTTGCGTCTTTACGATATTTACAAATACGAGGGGAACGCCAACTGACGGCAGATCCCTGCGCTACCCGAGCGTAAGAGCCGACATCGGCAGAATACGGGCGGCAGCCTCTGCAAGCTGCTGATGTGTGACGGCCTTCACCGCGTCGATTACTTCGGCCCCGGTGAGGGCCGCGCCGTTTACGAGAGTGCTGCGCGAGATGCCGAGAATGCGGTTTTCGAGGTTTACGCCACCGATCACCAGTTGCCCCAGATACTGCTTCTTTGCCATCTCAAGCCGTCGCGGAGTGATAAGCCCGTCGGCGACGCGTTGCACTGTTTCTGTCACGATGCGACGGCAGCGGGCCTCGTCGGCAGGATCGCAACCGTAATATACCGTGAATTCACCGCAATCGCTGAATATTCCCGTGGAGGCCTCCACATTATAGACCAGGCCGCGACGCTCGCGCAAGGCGACATTCAGCAGGGAATTCATCCCCGGGCCTCCGAGAATATTGGTCAGTAGAGCGACTGTGAAGCGCGAGGGATCGTTCATGCCACCGATGCGTGCGCCCATGACCGTGTGGCACTGATGTGAGTCGATGTGTCGTCTCGTGTCGAAGGGCGCGACTGCAGGAGGACATTCGCGGCCCGAAGGCGCTGCCGGGCGAGCAGCCATGAAACCATAGGCCTTTTCAAGGACGGAGAAGACGCGTCCGGCTCCTGCCGGGCCGGCATAGAAAGCCGTCATTGCCGCCGGCACATAACGCGTGGCAAGATAGTCGCGGCACACCTCGGGAGTGAAGCGGCTGAGCGACTCGCGGTCGCCGAGTATATTGTGCCCCAGGCCACTGCCCGCAAACAGCAGGTCTTCAAAGTCGTCGAAGACCGCCTCAGACGGGGTGTCAAGGTAAGAATCGATTTCGTCGGCCACGACCTGGCGCTCTTTGGCAAGCTCGTTTTCGGGGAAGCGCGAGTTGGCCGTGAGGTCAGCGATCAGCTCCGCGGCGCGGGCAGGACTCCCTCCGGGGAATACGCTGTAAACGACCGTCTCTTCCTTTGTGGTGTAGGCGTTAAGCTCGCCGCCGACCGACTCCATGCGGTTGATAATATGCCACGACGAGCGTCGCTCGGTACCTTTGAAGATAGTGTGCTCGACAAAGTGGGACAGGCCGCGGGTACGGTCGGTCTCGTCGCGGCTTCCCGCAGCGACAGTGAGGCCTGTGTAGCCGACGGCCGAGCCGGGCACATGGAGGTGGACCATGCGCAGGCCGTTGGTAGCCGTGTGGTAGCTTATGGCCTGTTCCTTATGCTTCATCAGTCCACTTGCCGTCTTCCTTGATAATGGCTATCAGGGCCTCAAGGGCGTCCTCGGCAGGAATATTTTTGATCACGCACTGCTTGCCGCGGTAGATGCTCACTCGGCCGGGTCCGGCACCGACGTAGCCATAGTCGGCGTCGGCCATTTCGCCGGGACCGTTTACAATACATCCCATCACGCCGATTTTCAGTGTCTTGAGGCCTGCAGTGGCTTCTTTGACGCGTGCCAGGGTGGTCTGCAGGTCAAAAAGCGTGCGGCCACAGCCCGGACAGGCGATATATTCCGTCTTGGTTATACGGCGGCGGGTTGCCTGGAGGATGCCTAAGGCAAGCGATGCACGCTCGGCGTCATTCAGCGCCGGAGCTTCAACCGCTACATAGTCGAGAGGCTGCTCGAGAAGCAGAGAACCCAGGTCAACCGATGCCGCGAGGGTCACTTCTTCAGGCGACATAGTTGCGGGGTAGGAGACTGTAACTGCCACGGGAACGCCTGCAGGCGCAGTGTCGAGTGCCTTGCGAGCCTTTCCGAGAGCGTTTGGGTGAGCAACATTAATGGCAAAGACCTCGGCAGGAATGTTGTCGGTGTCGTGGCCGATTACCAGCGGCGTTCCCTCGATCTCGCGCTTGTGGATTTCAGCGGGCTCGGGGCCGTCGACGGGTTCTTCGAGGCGCGTAGCTATATGCTTGACGAGCATGCGTGCCACGGGGATTTCATTCACGGGATCCTCGCTGAGCGACACACGGATCGTGTCGCCGATGCCGTCGGCCAGCAGGCTGCCGATACCGACGGCCGACTTGATGCGGGCATCCTCGCCGTCGCCGGCCTCGGTGACTCCGAGGTGGAGCGGGAAAGCCATGTCCTCGCGTTTCATCGCCTCGACCAGCAGGCGCACGGTCTCGGTCATGACGACCACGTTGGAGGCCTTGATGGAAATAACCACGTTGTCAAAATGTTCCCGGCGACAGATGCGCAGGAATTCCATGGCGCTCTCCACCATGCCGGCGGGAGTGTCGCCGTAGCGGCTCATGATGCGGTCGCTCAGCGAGCCGTGGTTGACGCCGATGCGCAGGGCCACGCCGCGCTCGCGGCACAGATCCAGCAGTGGCGTGAATTTGTCGCTGATGCGCTGAAGCTCGCCGGCATATTCCTCGTCGGTGTATTCGAGCTTTACGAAGGTGCGTCCCGGGTCGACGAAGTTGCCGGGATTGATGCGGACCTTCTCGACGTTTTCGGCAGCCGTGAACGCAGCCGCGGGATTGAAATGAATGTCGGCCACCAGGGGAGTGTTGACGCCCATGGAGCGCAACTGCTCGCGTATCTTTCCGAGATTGGCTGCGTGCATTGGCGTCTGAGCCGTCAGGCGCACGATGTCAGCGCCCGCTTCCGCGAGTCGGCGGCATTGGTCCACCGAGTCCTCGGTGTCCATCGTCGGGGTGTTGGTCATGGACTGAAGGGCGACAGGCTCTCCGTCGCCGATCACTACATTGCCGATCGCCACTCGTGAACTTGCGCGGCGGCTATAGTTGTAGCGGCTCATCAGTTGGTCTTGTATTGATAGTCGTTAATCTCGGCCAGGGCATTGTTGGCCTTCACGATTTTGTCGCCGAGGGCGGCCACCCAGTCGGCATATCTTTTAGCAAGGGCTTCGTCGCTCAGTGCAAGGATTCTCACGGCGAGAACGGCTGCATTGAGGCCGGCGTTGATGCCGGTGGCGGCCACGGGGATGCCAGGGGGCATCATTGTCACTGACAGCAACGCGTCTTGGCCCATGAGGGTCGAATCGATAGGAAGCCCGATGACGGGGAGGGGAGTGATCGCGGCGATAACGCCCGGGAGGGCTGCCGACATGCCGGCGGCGGCGATAACTACCTTGACGCCGCGCGAGGCCACTGACGAGGCATATTCCTCGACCTGGCGGGGAGTGCGGTGTGCGCTGAGCGCGTTCATTTCAAAGGGGACATGCATCTGTTCCAGAAAGTCGGCCGCCTTGCGCAGGACGGGCAGGTCGCTGGTGCTTCCCATTATTATGCTAACGAGCGGTTCCATAGGCTCTAAAGATTGTAATTGTTAAGTTATCAGATATACATGAGGCCGAAGCAGCAGGCAAAGCCCAGAGCCAGGCCGGCCAGCACCTGGCCCATCGTGTGGCGTTGGAGCAACAGGCGTGAAGTGGCCACGAGACCGGCGATCAGAGCTACTACGCTGAGCTCGGTCAATGCCTCGATATCGGCTGTGGCGTGGCACACACACCAGGCTGTCATGCCCAGCAGGCCGCCGACGGCTGTTGTGTGAGCGCTGATTTTCCACCGAGTAGTGATGGCCATGGCGATAACCGTAGCGACGGCGGCAGCGATAAAGAACATCCTGAGCCACGACGGAGCCCCGGCTGAACTTACGAACAGGCCTGCCGCAATGTAGCAGGTCGCGCCGATAGACATCGGCAGGAAGCGCTCGCGGGGATTGGCGATGGAGCGGGTGTGGACTTTACCGATTTTTATCAGAAATGCGATTGCCAGAAATGGCAGAAGTCCGCAGATGAGGCCCACGATAACGGTGGCAAGCACCCTGGCGTTCTCGGGCAGCGAGCGCATGTCGGTGCACCACAGGGCGATCACCATGCCATAGACCGGGATGAGCAGGGGAGAGAAAACGTCGCTCACCCATTGAGCCCAGGCGGGACTGTGGCGTTCCGGGAGGGTTGTCGATTCCATTGAATCACTCATTGACTTGCTTGAATCAGACGCGGGCATGAGTGCGACGGAAAGAATCCTTTAACGTGTCCACAACGTTGATGATATAGTCGCCGGTGCGTTCCAGGTCGCTGATGATGTCCATAAAGTAGATACCTGCCTGATACTCGTACTTGCCTTCGTTGATGCTTTCGATGTTGGCTGTGCGGTAAGCGTTGCGCAGGTTGTTGATTTCGCGTTCCTTGTTGTACGACTCGATGAGAGGATGTTCCTGAACGTTCTCTATGTCGCTCAGTTCCTTGAGCATCATGTCCATGGCCTCTTTCACATAGCTGTACATGGTGTCGATCTTCTCGTAAAGCTCGGGCGTGAACTTGGCGTTGCTCTCGATCTTTCGGGTGAGAATCTTGCCGATGCCCATGCAGCAGTCGGCTATACTCTCGATCTCGCTGCCGATGCCGAGCATGGCGGCGATGCGGTGCTTACCCTCGTTGGAGAGGCGGCCTTCAGCGCATCGGTTTAGGTAGCCCGCTATCTCGAGTTCCATGCGGTCGCTGATGTCCTCATACTTCTCCAGCCGCGAGTATAGTTTGTTGAATTCTTCGCTGTTTTCCTTGGTGTGGATCAGTTCCTGAGCCATGCCTATCATGCGGTTGACGCGCTCGGCAAAGACACTCATCTCTTTCTCGGCCTGGGCAATGTTGAGTTCCGAGGCGTTGAGCAGACCACGCGAGATGAATTTCAGCGTGAAGCCGTCGTCGTCGCGGTTTCTCGAGGGTACGAGCCATTCCACAATCTTGACGTAGAGGTTGGTGAACCATATCATGATGCACACGTTGACGATGTTGAATGTGGTGTGGAAAATAGAGAGGCCGAATGACACGCTCATCTGCATCTGGCCTATCTGCTGGATGGCCGGCTCGGACTGGGGCAGGGAGTTGTCAAAGAGGTGGTTGTAGATTTCGGGGCTGGTCTGTTCAAGATTGGACACGAAGCCGTAGAGTGCCTCGGGGTTACCCTGGCCAATGGCTTCGGTGAGCCATGCGTTGAACGATGCGAAGGGCACGAAGATGCAGACACACCAGATGGTGCCGAGGAAGTTGAACAGCAAGTGACCCATAGCCGTGCGCTTGGCGGCGACGTTACCGCTCATTGATGCGAGCAGCGGGGTGATGGTCGTACCGATGTTGGAGCCCAGGATGACGGCGCAGGCGAGGTCAAAGGTGATCCAGCCCTTGGAGCACATGATAAGCACGATGGCAAAGGTGGCCGCCGATGACTGGATGATAGCGGTGACTATCATACCCACGAACACGAAAATCACGATCGAGCCGATGCCCATAGAGGCATAGTTGCGCAAGACGGCAAACATCTCGGGATTGGACTGCAGATCAGGAACATAATCGCTGATCATGTTCAGGCCCATGAACAGGAAGGCAAAGCCTATGAGGAACTCGCCGATACTCTTGGCCTTGCTTTTATTGGTGAATAACAGGATGACGGCCAGGCCGATAAGCGGCATGACTATCACCGAGACGTCGACCTTGAAGCCGAACAGGGCGATGATCCACGCCGTGAATGTCGTGCCGACGTTGGCGCCGAAAATCACGGCCATCGATTGTGCCAGGGTCATGAGACCGGCATTCACGAAACTGACGACCATAACGGTCGATGCTGAAGAACTCTGGATAAGGGCGGTGATGGCGCAGCCGGTGAGCAATCCCGTGAAACGGTTGCGGGTCATGGCCGACAGGATGTTGCGCAGGCGGTCACCCGCTGCTTTCTGCAGGCCTTCACTCATCACCTTCATGCCGTAGAGGAACAAACCGACGGCACCGAGCAGACCTAAAAAGTCTAAAATACTATAGTCCATAAACTGTTATAAGGGCGCCTCTGTAGACGTCGAAGCAGCCGCACAAAGTTACACAGAATTTATGATTTTTCCCATTCTTTCACCAATTTTTATTCAATCGCGCGGAAAACCGTCGGTGACCCGATGTCAATTGTTGCGGCGCAGGCGAGCGGGTGGAATGTTGAGTCGTTCGCGGTACTTTGTGACCGTGCGTCGGGCAAGTTCGATGCCGCGTGCGGCGAGGGCTGCCTGAAGCTCCATATCGCTCAGGGGCGAGGCAGGATTTTCCGCTCCGACGATTTCGCGCAGGGCTTCGCTGACGGCATGGGCCGAGGTGTCGCTTTCGCCCGAACCCTCGCTAAAGAGCGATTTGAGCGAGAAAATGCCGTGGGGAGTGGCGACGTATTTGCCCGCGGTGGCGCGCGATATGACGCTCAGGTCGAGGCCTGTGAGTCGCTTGATGTCGCGCAGGACCATCGGCTGCAGCGTGCTGCGGTCATAGGTGGTGAAAAAATCGGGCTGCAGTTTGACGATCGCTTCCATCACGGCCATCAGTGTCTCGTCGCGGCGGCGCGTGACGTTGATGAAGTCGGTGGCTTCGTCGCGGCGCGCCTTTATAAAAGCGTCGTCGGCTGCCCCGGGGGCATCGAGCATGAACGACTTGTCAAGCGCCAGTTCGGGGATGCGACCCGCCAGGGTTATGTTCACTTCCCCTTCGGGCGAGGTGTCGACAGTGAAGTCGGGGGTGATATGGCGTGTGCGGTCGTCGCTTCCGACTCCTTCGAGCTGCGAGCCGGGCTTGGGGTTGAGCGAGGTTATGAGCTTGGTGGCGTCGTCGATGCGTTCGCGTGACAGGCCTGTAGCCGAGCGCAGCCGGTCGAAGCGGCGGTTGGAAAAGAGGTCAAAGTGGTTTCCGATAATCTCGCGGGCGTCAGCAACTTCCCGGCGGGAGGTATCCATGCGGTCGAGTTGCAGCAGCAGGCAGTCGCGCAGGTCGATGGCACAGATGCCGGCCGGCTCGAGCGAGCGCACGACCTCCATTACCCTTTCAACGTCGGAGCGGTCGATGTCGAGCCCGGTCGCGATGGCAATGTCGTCGGCTATGGCTTCCGGCTTGCGGGTAAGATAGCCGTTGGAATCGATGTTGCCGATGATATATGTGGCTATGGCACGGTCGACGGGCGTGAGGTCGACCAGGTCGAGTTGTCTCTCGAGGCGACTGAAGCCCGACTCGCTGTCGTCGGCATCGTTGGCTTCGCGCCACGATACATCCTCGGGTGACCCGGCGGGAGCGTTCAGCCGGTAGGAGGGAATGTCGTCGGGGTCGGCATAGTCGTTGCGCTGCATCTCCTCGGCGCTCTCGTTGAAGTCGTCGACAGTCTGGTGGAGCTCGCCGGTGTCGGCAAGCTCGAGCGCAGGATTCTCGTCGAGGACACGGCGCACCTCATCCTCAAACTCGGGTGCCGACATCTCGAGCATGCGCCCCAAGGCCACTTGGCGGGGATTGAGGCGCTGGCGCAACTGTTGCTGCTGACTTATTTCCTGTGACTGGCGTGGCATGTGTATTTTTCCGTGGCAAAGTTAATAAAAATGCTGTGGAAATTAAAATTGTCGGCCGGGCCTCGCGTTTTATGGATGAAACTTCGTAACTTTGCGACAAGAACAACTATAATCTATCCTGAAACTATGAAAAAGATTCTTCTTTCTCTGCTTGCCGCGCTGTCCCTGACCCCTGCAGTCAAGGCGGCCGACGAGCCCCAGCAGCCGTGGCAGCTCGTTAACGCTCTTGACCTGCGAGTCATCAACAAAGGCTGGGACAATACCCTGAGACCTTTCACCCGCATTCCGGCTTATCTCGAGGACAGCGTGCGCCCCGACCTCTGGGAGCGAGCCCAGTGCTCCACCGGTATCGGCATCCGCTTCGCGACCGACTCGCGCCGTATCGGTGTGAAATATGAACTGCTGTGGAACACCCATCTGATCCACATGGCCGACACCGGCCTGAAAGGTACTGACCTTTATATACTCGAAGGCGACTCGGTGTGGCGCCACGTCAACACCAACCGCCCCTATGTAAACAACAAGGAAGAAAAAATCGTCGAATCGACCTATGTCGAGCGTCTCGACGGCAAGATGCACGAGTACATGATTTATTTCCCGCTCTACGACGGTGTCAACGAGCTCTGGGTTAAGGTTGATTCCGGCGCAGTCATCACCCCCGGCAACCCCGAGATCATTGATGTCAACCGCAAGATCGTGGCCTATGGTACCAGCATCCTCCAGGGTGGTTGCGCTTCCCGCACCGGCATGGCCGCTACCAATATCATCGGTCGCGAGCTCAACGCCGAGGTTGTAAACATCGGTATCTCGGGCGAGGGCAAGATGGACCAGTGCATGGCCCGCGCCATGAACGAGATTCCCGATGTCGACCTGTTCCTGCTCGACCCGGTTCCCAACTGCACAGAGATGATGTGTGACACGCTCACTTATGACTTCGTGAAGATCCTCGCCCAGGCCCATCCCGATACTCCCATCGTGATGCTCGCCGGCCCGCTGTATCCCTATTCACGTTACGACTCGATGTTCCAGAACTACCTTCCCGCCAAGAACGATGCCTTCCGTCGCAACTATCAGCGCCTCAAGGATGAAGGCTTCAACAACCTCTACTTCATCGAGAGCGAGGGTCTTGACGGCGTTGAGGATGACGGCACAGTCGACGGCATTCACCTCACCGACCTCGGCTTCCGCCATTATGCCGACTTCCTGCTACCACATCTACGCGAGATACTCGGCTGGTAAAAAGAATATTAAGAAGGAGCGCCGCGGCGCTCCTTCTTTTTGTCAAATTGACATAATGACACCTTGTCAATTTGATACATAAAAACGCCCCGGCGCAAGCCGAGGCGTTTTTATGTGTTATGGGGAGGATGTGATTACTTCACGTCGGGATCGACACCCCACTGCTGGTGAGCAAGGCGGCGGTAGTTGTTGTAGCGCCACATTG
>CAYVTB010000065.1:0-1752 GCA_964454365.1 uncultured Bacteroides sp.
GCCTGCACGGCGACCTGTCGCAGGCGCAGCGCGACCTGGCGATGAAGAAATTCCGCGACCACGTCACCCAGCTGCTCGTGGCCACCGACGTGGCCGCCCGCGGCCTGGACGTCGACGACCTGACCCACGTCATCAACTACGGGCTGCCCGACGACGTGGCCGTATACACCCACCGCTCGGGCCGTACGGGCCGTGCCGGCAAGACCGGCGTCTCGGTGGCCATCATCCACTCGCGTGAAAAAGGCCGTCTGCGCGAAATCGAGCGCATCATAGGCAAGAAATTCGAGCGCAAGGATGTGCCGACCCCCGAGCACATCATCGAGAAGCAGCTTTACAATCTGGCCGACCGCATCGAGCGCGTCGAGGTTGACGAACAGCAGATCGCCAAGTATCTTCCCGGCGTTTCACGAAAGCTTTCGTGGCTCAGCGGCGAAGACTTGCTCAAGAGAGTGCTGTCGCTCGAGTTCAACCGTCTGCTGAACTACTACAAGGACGCCCCCAAGATTGATTTTATCGACGAGAAGCCTTCGCGCAAGGAGCGCAATGAAGAGCGCCGCGAGCCGCTGGACAAAGACCGCCGCACTGCCGAGCGCGGCATGGCCCGAATCTATGTCAACGCCGGCAAGGCCGACGGATTCTTTGCAGGCAACCTCATCGATCTTATCAACCACAATGTCCCCGGTGAAAGAGTCGACGTGGGCCGTATCGACCTGATGCCCGGCTACTCGCTCTTTGACGTCAAGAAAGGCGATGCACGCCGCGTCGTCGACGGATTGACCGGCGCCGACTTCTACGGCAAGCACATCTACAGCGAGATTGCCGAGGAAGGCAAGGACTACGGCAAGTCGTCGTCGCGACGCTCGGGAAGCGCCGAGAAGCCTGCCAAGCCCTATCGCAAAAGCTCCCGGAAGAAATAACATTACCACCCAAGCCAATCATTTCACATCACATACATGCCGAAACTTAAATTACCGCTCACACTGCTTGCCGCAGCCGCCGTCCTCGGCGGCGCGGCCCGCACGGCGGCCGACTTCTTTATCGATGCCCCGGGAAGCGTGATGCCTTACACCGACACCAACCTGCGGCTCGACATGCTCGATTACTACCGATATGGCAGCGATCGCGCGATGCCCGACCGCGCCTCGACACCTCTGCGGATTACAGGCGAGAATGACCGCACGATGACCGTAGCTGTCGGCGAAGAAGGTGCGCGGGTGCAGCTCGCCGTGCTTCCGGCCGGTAAGGACACCCTGATTGCCGTGGTAACTACCGTGATGCTCCCGGCCCCGGACAGCCGTGTGGATCTATACAACAAAGACTGGACACCGGCGCGGGTAAAGGCTCCGCGCTGGCCCGTATACAGCGACTGGTTGCCCGAGGGAGATTCCGATTCGGAGGCCCGGTTGCCATTCGTACCCGCCGAGGCAGCCTTTGACTCTACGGCCACAGTACTGACATTCACCTGCCGCGCCGACTCGTTCCTCGCTCCTGAGGAGTACGACATGCTTCGCGCCTCGCTTGTACCGGAGATTGTGTATGATGTGAAAGGCAAGACAATCAAGCGCCGCAAGCTATGACTCCCGCAGCCATCAGCCTCGCCCAGCTTAATGCCCGCGTGGCGGCCACCGTTGCTGCCGGCGAGGGTCTCCGCGGCGTGTGGGTGGTGGCCGAGACGAGCGATCTGCGCGTCAGCGGCGGTCATTGCTACATGGAGCTTATCGACAAGGACCCCGACACGGGCAAGGCCGTGGC
>CAYVTB010000065.1:1852-11347 GCA_964454365.1 uncultured Bacteroides sp.
CTGCGTTTCACCACGCGACTGTTCCCGGCCGTGCTCCAGGGCGAGTCGACGGCTCCGTCGATCATCGCGGCCCTGGAGGACATCGCCGCCGACGGTGACGACTGGGATTGCGTGGTCATCATCCGCGGCGGCGGCGCCACCGGCGACCTGGCATCATTCGACGATTACAGCCTGGCCGCCAATATCGCCATGTTCCCCCTGCCTGTCATTATCGGCATCGGGCACGAGCGCGACGTCACCCTGCTCGACTACGTGGCCAACATGCGCGTGAAGACTCCCACGGCTGCCGCCGAGTGGCTCATTGACCGCGGAGAGCAGGCCCTGGAACGCCTGCGCTCGCTCGGCACCGACATTCTCGCCGCCGCTACCGCCGCTACCGCCGAGGCTCGCCGCCGGCTCGACTATATCAGCGGTCGCCTGCCGCTGCTGGCCCAGGGCGCCATCGACCGCCAGAAAATGCTCACGGGCGACGCTGTCACAGCCGAGCTCATGACATCGCTGCGCAACATCACTACCCGCCGCGCCGACCGCCTGCAAGCCCTGGCAACCTTGCTCGAGACCCTGTCGCCGGAAGCAACCCTGCGCCGCGGCTTCTCGATCAGCCGCGTCGGCGGGCATGCGATCACCTCGGCCGCCCAGGCACCCCCGGGAGCCGTAATCGTAACAACTCTCGCCGACGGCACCGTCACTTCAACCGTAAATCATTAATCCCCATGGAACAGGAAATAACATACTCACAAGCCCTCGCAGAACTCGAAAGCATCCTCAACGGACTGCGCGCCGATGCCTGCGACGTCGACACCCTGGCCGCCCGCACCCGCCGGGCCGTCGAGCTTCTCAACCTGTGCCGCTCGCGCCTCACCACCACCGAGGAAGAGCTGCAGACCATCCTTCAGACACTTCAGACACCCCCTACACAAGCATGAAACAATATCTCGACCTGCTGCAGCACATCCTCGACAACGGCGTCGACAAGAGCGACCGCACCGGAACAGGTACCCGCTCGACTTTCGGTTATCAGATGCGCTTTGACCTCTCCAAGGGTTTTCCCCTGCTGACCACCAAGAAATTACATCTAAAGTCGATAATCTACGAGCTGCTCTGGTTCCTGCACGGCGACACCAACGTGCGCTACCTGCAGGACAACGGCGTGAGAATCTGGAACGAGTGGGCCGACGCCGAAGGCAACCTCGGGCCGGTCTACGGTGCCCAGTGGCGCTCGTGGCCCGACTATGACGGAGGCTTCATCGACCAGATAGCCCGCGCCGTCGAGGACATCAAGAACAATCCCGACTCGCGTCGCATCATCGTGAGCGCCTGGAACGTGGCCGACCTGCCCCGCATGGCCCTCGCTCCCTGCCATGCCTTGTTCCAGTTCTATGTCGCCGACGGCAAGCTGAGCCTGCAGCTCTACCAGCGCAGCGCCGACTGCTTCCTGGGCGTGCCCTTCAACATCGCCTCCTATGCCCTTCTCGCGATGATGGTCGCCCAGGTCACGGGGTTGAAACCGGGCGAATTCATCCACACCCTCGGCGACGCCCACCTCTACAACAACCATCTCGACCAGGCTCGCCTGCAGCTCACCCGCGAGCCGCGCAAGCTGCCCCGCATGGTAATCAATCCCGACGTCAAGCGACTGGAGGATTTCACTTTTGAGGATTTTTCCCTCGAGGACTACGACCCGCCTCCCCACATTAAAGCCGACGTTTCAGTATGATTCTTACAATTATAGCCGCCGTCGGCAACGACGGCGCCATCGGCTCGGGCGGCAAGCTCGCCTTCTATGTGAAAGCCGATATGCGCCATTTCAAGGAGCTCACCATGGGCTCCCCGGTAATCATGGGCCGCAAGACCTTTGAATCGCTCCCCAAGGGCGCCCTTCCCGGCCGCCGCAATATCGTTATTACACGCAACAGCGCTTTCACGGCGCCCGATGTTGAAACGGCTGCATCGGTCGACGAAGCCCTCGCGCTCACCGGCGATACCGCGCAAGCATTCATCATCGGCGGTGCCGAGATCTACAGCCAGACAATCGGACGCGCCGACCGTCTTGAAATCACATATATTGACGCTGCATGCCCCGGGGCCGACACTTTCTTCCCCGAGATTGCTCCGGCCGATTGGGAAATTGCCGCCGAGTCGCCCGTGGAGACCGACCCGTCAACGGGTCTCTGCTACCGCTTTGTCCGCCTCGACCGCAGGTAAGTGAGCCGGCATGACCCGCTCGAGGAAGCGGAACAGCGCCCGGTAAAACGCCTCGCGCACCGGGGGCGCCGACAGGGCGAGATCGTGTAGACCGCCTGGAATGGTCACCTCGGTCACATCAGGCCCGAGCTGCCGCCCGTAGCGGCTGATGTCCTTCACATCGAGGACTGCATCCTTGTGTGAAGCCGCCGAGTCAGGGTCACCCTTGCTCAGGGTACTGTCGCTGTGCATCAGCAGGATGGGCACCATAATGCGCGGATCGCGCTGCACGATGTCGTGGGCAGCGTCGATGGCTGCGATCCACGAAGCCTCCACCGCGGGCGACTGTATCATCTTCCATGTCGTATCGTAGTCCCACTCGCCGTTATAGCGCTTGAGCAGACTGTGGCTGTAGGCCGTGGAACCTCCCTGGGGAATCTTGAGGCCTTTCATCAGCGGGCTCATCGTGCGCACCGCCGGAATCAGCACCTTTTCCTGCAGCTTGCTCTGGTTCCAGTCGAGGAAAGGCGAGTTAAGTATAAGCGCCTTGATTGCGGGGTCGGCGTGGCGCGCCATGTAGGCCGATGCGATCAGGCCGCCCGTCGAATGTCCCATCAGGGCGATGCGCGAGATGCCCGCTTCTTTCATAAGGGCTACAGCCGAGTCGATGTCGGCCATATATTCCATAATATCGTGAACCTGGAAAGGCGTCTGCCCCGGCATGAGCGAGCGCCCGTACTTGCGCAGGTCGACAGCATAGAAATTATAGCAGCTGTCGGCGATGCGCCGGGCCATCTCGTCCTGAAAAAAGTAGTCGTTGAATCCGTGAACGTAAAGCACGCCGGCGCCGTCGGCACAGGGCGACTGCAGCCTGATGACAGTGGAACGCACCGGGCCCGAATAGTCGGTCCCCTGGTCGATATAACGCATCGTGAAGCCGTCGCCGAGAACGTCGGGCTGCCATGCCCCGGCCACGCAAAGCAGGGCGCCGAGGCCCAGTAAAAGTGTCAGAAGTCGTTTCATGCGCAAATTTAATAATTTTTCACCGACGCGTCTTTATAAGAACTTTTTTTATTTTTCAAAAGTTATAATTATAGCATTATCCTATGGAAAAAATGAAAATCATAAAGACGTTTCTACTATTTGCGACCGCCCTGCCGGCTGTCGCCCCTGCCGCCTCGGCGACAGAAAACACCCTTGAACGGCCTCTGCCGGCCGAGTGGCGCGATACCGGAGCTCCCGAGGCGCCCCTGCCGGCCGACGACCGTTGGTGGCAAGGTTTCAACGATCCTCTGCTCGACTCCCTCGTCACGGAAGCCGAGCAGGCCAACTATGACCTGACCGTGGCCGCCCGCCGCATGGAGGCCGCGCGCCGCCAGGTCGACGTGGCCCGCGCCGCCTATTATCCTCAGGTTGATGTGGCTGCCTCGTATGCGCGTACACGAGCTACCGGGGCCTCGGCCAATTCTTATTCACTGGGCGCCAATGTGTCCTGGGAAATCGATGTTTTCGGTAAAATCACGGCCCAGGTCAACCGCGGGAAGGCCCAGTACCGCGCCAGCCGTGCCGACTGGGTCGGCGCCATGCTCAGCGTCGCCGGCCAGGTCGCCTCGACCTACGTCGAGCTGCGCGTGGCCCAGGCCGAGCATGCTGTGGCTCTTGAACATATCCTGAAGCAGGACACCATCTCGGGAATCGCCAGAACGCGCTTCGAGTGTGGCCTGGCGTCGAAGATCGACCTTGACCAGGCGCTCTCTGTTCTTTATTCAACACAGGCCGCCGTTCCGGCCCTCGAAACGTCAATCCGAAGCTATATCAACGCCCTGGCACTGCTCCTGGGTGTCTATCCTTCCGACATCGAGGCACGCCTCGAAGCCCCCGCGACATTCCCCGATTATCACCGCGCGATAGAGACCGGCGTCCCCGCCGAGCTCCTGCGCCGCCGCCCCGACATCGTGGCGGCCGAGTATAATCTCGCGGCCGCGGCTGCCTCTCTCGGCATCGCTCACAAGGACTTCCTGCCGACCTTGTCTATCGAAGGAAGCGTAGGCGTCGCAGCCCCCGAGCCCGGCGACATGTTCACCTCGCGCGGATTCAACTACTCGGTGAAGCCTACCCTGTCGTGGACACTCTTCGACGGCTTCTCGCGCCGCGCCGCCTCGGCCGCCGCCCGTGCCGACATGGAAGCTCTGGAGGCGACCTATAATTTCACCGTCATGAACGCCTACGACGAAGTCGACAACGCCATCGTGGCCTACCGCAACGCCATGAAGCAGATAGTCTATTATGAAAAATGCGTCGAGGTGAGCAAGGAATTCCTCGACCTGTCACTCGACCTCTACACCCAGGGCCTCGCCGAGTTTACGCGCGTGGCCAGCGCCCAGGTGGACCTGCTCGGCTACAGCAATTCGCTAATCGTTGCCCGCGGCGACGCGATGTCGGCCCTGATAACCCTTTACAAAGCCCTCGGCGGCGGATTTGATCAATACGAAATGTAAAAACCTAAAAAAGATATGAAACGCATATACCTGCTCGCTGTCCCGGCCCTGATGCTGACGGCCTGCGCAAAAAAAGACACAGCCCGCCCCGATACCGAAACGGCACCCGTCGTCGACGTCGCCGAGGCAGTTACCGACTCGGTTACCCTCTACCGCACTTATCCCGGCACCATCCATGCAGCCGACCACGCCGCCATCGTGTGCCGCGTCAACGGCGCCCTCCTCTCGCAGAACTACCGTTCGGGCGATATCGTGCGCAAGGGACAGGTACTGTTTACGATTGACGGCTCGACCTACCGCAACAACCTTGCCGAGGCCGAGGCGTCCCTGGCAACCGCCGAGAGCAACAACCAATATGCCGAGTCACACTACGAAGCCGTGGCCCGCGCATTCACTTCCAACGCCGTGTCACAGATGGAGGTGAGCCAGGCCCTGAGCAACCGCGATCAGAGCCGTGCCGCCATCAAGAACGCTCAGGCGGCCCTCACACAGGCACGCCAGGATCTCGACAAGTGTACTATCCGCGCTCCCTTTGACGGGCGCATCACCTCGTGTATCTACTCTGTCGGGGCTTATATCTCGGGTGAAGGCAATCCCGTGGAATTGGCTACAATCTATGCCGACTCCAATGTCGACGCATATTTCTATATCGAGGACGCGTCGTTCCAGCGCATGTTCAGCAACGGCAACAACCGCCATCTCATAAACTACGATTCCGTGCCCCTTGCATTTTCCGAGCAGCTCCCCCACGCCTATACCGGCGCCATGTTCTACATCTCCCCGAGCGTCGACACCTCGACCGGCTCGCTGCTGGTGAAGTGCTCGGTCAAGAACCCCTACGGCGAACTGCGCGACGGCATGTATGTCACCATCGACCTCCCCTACAAGGTCGAGCCGAGCGCCGTTCTGGTGCGCGACGCCTCCCTGTCGACCGACCAGCTCGGCAAGTATCTCTACGTCGTGAACGACTCCAACAAGGTCGTTTACACGCCTGTCAAGGTCAGCGCCCTGGTGAATGACTCCATGCGCGTGGTAGAGAGCGGCCTGCAGCCCGGCAGCCGCTATGTCACCTCGGCTCTCCTTAAAGTACGCGACGGAATGACCGTCAAGCCCCAGTTGATTTCCTCCAAACGTTGACCGCCATGTTCTCGCGCTTTTTTATCGAAAGACCTATCTTTGCCATAGTCATTGCCGTGGCTATGGTACTTGCGGGCGCGCTAACCTACAGCAGCCTGCCGGTGGCACAGTATCCCGACATCACTCCTCCCACCGTAATGGTGAGCGCCAACTATCCCGGTGCCGATGCCAAGACGGTCGCCGAGACTGTCGGTGTACCTATCGAGCAGCAGATCAACGGTGTCGAGGGCATGCTTTACATGAGCAGTACATCCGGCAGCGACGGCTCCTATATGCTCACGATAACCTTTGAGGACGGCATCGATCTCGACAATGCGACCGTGAAGGTCCAGAACCGCATCTCGGAGGCCGAGCCGACTCTCCCCTCGGCTGTCAAGCAGCAGGGTGTCTCGGTGATGTCGGAATCTTCCAACCGCATCCTCTTCATCTCGCTCAACAGCGACGATCCCGAGCGCTACGACGCGCTTTATCTCACCAACTATGCCAACCTGAATATCACCGACGAGCTCGCCCGAATCGACGGCGTGGGCAGCGTAGGTGCTTTCGGCGGCGGCGAATACTCCATGCGCGTGTGGCTCAAACCCGACGTGATGCGCGAGCGCGGTCTCACCCCCGCCGACGTCGAGGCCGCTATCCAGTCACAGAACATGGAGGTGTCGGCCGGCAGCATCGGCGCGCCCCCCTCGAGCTCCGACGAGGCCTTCACGTTCACCGTCACCACCCGCGGTCGTCTCACCGACGCCTCGGAATTTGCCAACATCGTGCTCCGTACGGGCAATGACGGCAACATCCTGCGCCTGCGCGACGTGGCCGATGTCGAACTCGGCTCGACGAGCTACGACCAGATCGCCCGCGTCAACGGTCAGCAGACGGCCATGATCGGCATTTCCCAGCTGCCCGGCGCCAACGCACTCGACGTGGCCAAGCGTGTCGAGAACAAGCTCGAGGAACTGAAAGCCTATTTCCCGCCGGGTGTCAACTACAACATCATGCTCGACACCACGACTTTCGTTACAGCCTCGATCGACGAACTTCTGATTACTTTCCTCGAGACCACTCTGCTTGTGATGGTAGTGATCCTGCTCTTCCTGCAGAACTGGCGCGCCGTGATCATCCCGATGCTCACCATCCCTGTGTCGCTGATTGCGACCCTGGCCGTCATGAAATTCATGGGCTTCACGCTTAACACCCTGACGCTCTTCGGCCTCGTACTGGCTATTGCGATTGTTGTCGATGATGCGATAGTGGTGGTCGAGGATTGTTCGCGATTGCTCGACCAAGGAAAACTCAATCCGCGCCAGGCGGCCGAGAAGGCCATGATCGAGCTGCAGGGCCCGGTTGTCGGCGAGGTGCTGGTGCTTCTTGCCGTGTTTATCCCGACGGCCATGGTCAGCGGCATCACCGGCCAGCTCTACAAGCAGTTTGCCCTCACGATTGCCGTGTCGACAGCCTTCTCGGGCTTCAATGCCTTGACATTCACGCCGGCAATGTGTGCCCTGTTCCTGCGGCCGACCAAGCCTACCAAGTTCTTCCTTTACAAGTGGTGGAATAAAGGCTACGGCGTCGTCCTTGCCGGCTACATGAAAGCCGTGGGTGCCTTCCTGAAGCGCCCCTGGATCGCTATTGGCCTCTACCTTGTGATCACCTTCCTGGCCTTCTGGGGCTTCATGAAATGGCCCACCTCTTACATCCCCTCGGAGGATATGGGTTACTTCATGTCATCGCTGCAGCTCCCTACAGGTGCTTCACTCGACCGCACCGACCGCGTTGTCTCGGAGTTTGCCTCCAAGGTCAAGGACCTCGATGGCGTGAAGGACGTCATGGCCATCTGCGGCGTCTCGTTCATGGGCGGCGGCAACAGCTCCAACATGGGCTCTCTATTCGTCATCCTCGACCCGTGGAAAGACCGCAGCTCCAAGAACCTCTCGGTCAACGCCATAATTGAAAAAGCCAACGCGATTGCCGACAGCATGCAGGAGCCCATCGTGTTCTCGCTCAATCCCCCGGCCATTCCCGGCCTGGGCATGACCTCGGGCCTCGAGATGCAGCTGCTCGACATCAACAACCTCGGTGCCGACCAGATGAAGAAAGCCATCGAGGCTATCCGCGAGGAAGCCGCCGCCGACCCGCGCATCGCGTCGGTAACGTCGCTCTACGAGGGCACCGTGCCCCAGTATACGATTGAAATCGACCGCGACCGCGTGAAGATGCAGGGCCTGGCCCTGGAGGACGTCTATTCGGCCCTCTCGGCCTTCATGGGCGGCGCCTATGTCAACGACTTCGTGGACTTTGGCCGTGTATATCAGGTGAATATCGCCGCCAACGGCGTTTCCCGCTCTCAGGTCGACGACATCCCGCGCCTGTCGGTGCGCAACTCGGCCGGCAACATGGTGCCTTTCGCCTCCTTTGCCACCGTCAAGCCCTCCATGGGCGAGGCGACCGTGAGCCGCTACAACATGTATAACACCGCGTCGGTCACCGCCACGCCTGCCAAGGACGTATCGTCCTCAGACGGTATCAAGGCCATGGAGGAAATCGTCGAGAAATCGCTCGGATCCAACTACAGCTACGCGTGGACCGGCGAGGCCTACCAGGAAACCCAGGCAGGCACCACTGTAACCTTTGTGCTCATCCTGGCAATCGTCATAACGCTGCTGGTGCTTGCTGCCCAGTATGAGAGTCTCACCGACCCGATCGCCGTCATCCTGGCGATGCCTACGGCCATCCTCGGTACGATCGGCGGCTGTATCTTCATGCAACAGTCAATCAGCATCTATACCCAGATCGGTATTGTCCTGTTGCTCGGTCTCTCGGCCAAGAACGCCATCCTCATCGTGGAATATGCGATGGACTACCGCAAGGCCGGGCAGACAATCCGCCAGGCAGCTCTTGACGCCGGTCGCGTGCGTTTCCGTCCTATCATGATGACGGCCCTGGCCTTCGTCTTCGGTGTGATGCCTATGTTGTTTGCCACGGGTGCCGGCGCCGCGTCGCGTCTGTCGCTCGGAACAGCCGTCGTCTTCGGCATGGCAATCAACGCCGTCATCGGCACGCTCTTTGTCCCCAACTTCTGGGAACTCATGCAGCGCTTTGGAGAGAAGTACATCACCGGCTTTTTCCACTCGGCCAAGGGCCTCCCCGCCAACGACACCACCCCCACCGACGACAGCGTCTGAAAAAGGCGCCCTACAAAGCGGGCGCAGTAGGGACGCGATTTTTTCGCGTCCGCAACCGGATGGCGGGGCGCCCCGGAGGGTCGCCGACTATCTGTAACCCCGATCGCCGCAGGCGCTCGGGGTCCCGGGAACGCCCTTAACGACAGGCACCCGAAGGCCGCCGACTATATCAACGAGGCGCGGTTGATATAGTCGGCGGCCTTCGGGCTCCATTTTTTTGCGGGGCCCCATCAACCCGGCACACCTGCGGTGGGCCGGGCTATGCACAGTCGGCGACCGCTGCGCGGGCGCCCTACTCAGCTGGCGCGGAGGGCGCATCGGAGATGCGCCTATTGTGGTGAACCCCAGGCAGCTTGCGCCTGGGGGTGGGCCCCTCAAATGAAACCTGAGTGTCGGAGACACGATATCGTCTCTTCGAGACTCCGGCTTAAGCTGTCGACCTATACCCTAGGCGCAAGCTGCCTAGGGTTTACCACAATAACGCGCCCTCCGGGCGCTCC
>CAYVTB010000066.1:0-4595 GCA_964454365.1 uncultured Bacteroides sp.
ACTATGTATAACTTACCCAACATCGGATGTCTGCTCGGGATCGCCTATCAGGCCGAATCGGCCCGACTGAGCGAGGCGCTGAACGAGGCCGGTCTTGACATCACCGCTGCCGAGTATTTGATTCTTAGGATTTTGCTCGAACATAAGACGATTCAGCAATGTGACGCTGGCAGAATCTTGCGGAAGGACAAGGCTGCCGTGAGCCGCACGATACAGTCCCTTGTAAAGAAGGGTCTCGTAAACGTAACCCAGGAGAGCTACAAATGCAGCATACTGTCGCTAACAGAGAGCGGCCTGGAACTTGGACCGGCGATTCTGTCCATTGCTGATGCACGGCAAAAGGCCCTGGCGGAAAAGTTAACACAGCAACAGATGCAAACACTGCGTGAAATACTCATAACCATTATAGAATAGAAAGGAAAAACATTATGATGAACTTAACGATTTGGAGCGATTTCGCTTGCCCGTATTGCTACATCGGCGAGACAAGATTACAGCGTGCTATCGAAGAACTTGGCCTGAAGGATGATGTTCAGGTTGATTTCAGAGCCTTTGAACTTGACCCGACCGCTCCCAAGGAAGTAGTGACGACGACTCCCGAGCGCTTCGCCATGAAATATCGCCTTTCGCTCGAAGGCGCCAAGCAGCAGATCGAGCAGATTTCGGAACTGGGCCGCGAACTCGGCATTGATTTCCGCTATGCCACGACCCAATATTCCAATACACGCGACGCACATCGGCTGATGAAGCTGGCCGAAGCCAAATATGACCGCGAGACAGTCGGCCGCCTCAACGAGGCCCTGTTTGCAGCATATTTTACTGAAAATCTGGTGCTCTCAGATCCCAAGGTGCTGATGGAAAAGGCTCTTTCGGTCGGTATGAAGGAAGAGGACGTCAAGGAAGTTCTCGAGTCGGACAAGTATGACGACGAAGTGCGCTTCGACGAGCGCGAAGCGGCCATGCGCGGAGTCCACGGCGTGCCCTACATCGTTTTCAACGGCGATTTCGCCGTTCCCGGTGCAATGTCGATCGACGCGTTCAAGAGTGCCTTGCAGCGGGAATTGAGAAAACAAGGAAAAGAAGCTGAAGAAAAGCCTGCCGAGCGGCCTCACATTTGCGGCCCCGACGGTTGCCAGCTGCTTTAAAATCAAGGAGGCATGCTATGATCCGAGAATTGACTGTTCAAGGCGTCTTTGCCGAGAACTGCTACTTCTATATCGATGAAGTGAGCAAGGCCGGATTCATCATCGACCCGGGCGCGCAGGCCGGTCTCATCCTTGACACAGTGAGACACAACGGCTGGAAGATTGAGAAAATCCTGCTCACTCATGGCCACTTTGACCACATGGGCGCGGCCGAGCTCCTACGCGAGAAACTGGTGGCGCCCGTCTATATCTATCCTTCCGATGCCCGCTATCTCACGGATACCTATCTGAATCTCAGTGGAAACTCGGGACGGCCGGTCACCGTTCCTCACTATGAGGAACTCTACGACGGCGAGATAATCCGTCTCAAGGAAAACTCGGGGTTCTATCTGAAAGTCATCCACACGCCGGGGCACACGCCCGGCTCGGTGACCTATTACTCGCCCGAGGAACATGCCGCCTTTGTCGGTGACACCCTCTACCAACATGGGCCGGGGCTCACGCACTTTCCCGGCGGCAACCGGCAGGAACTCGAGGAGTCGATCATCAACAAGATCCTGACCCTCCCCGATGACACCGTGCTTCTCTCGGGTCACTCCTCCCCCATCACCGTCGCCCGCGAAAAATCCCTCCTCCTTGGCTGACAACTAACCACTAATCAAAGGCTGCGCCATAATTCAATTATGGCGCAGCCTTTGATTATTTATCCGGACGCCTTCGCGGCAACCTCCGGGTTATCTAAACAGTTCGGAATGTGAGCCGAGACGTAGCACCCCAATCTGATCCAACGTCTCGTCTATCCAGATTCATTTTGAGGCTCTTATCCGTGCAGTCAATTCTTTCATTCGTTCCATAAGTTTCTCGAATGTCAGGACCGGTGTTTCATATATGAACTGTTTACGCATAGATTGATAATCCCTCTCCCAATCATGAATAATTGATTCCGGAGGTACAAACGATATTGTAGAGGGATGATGAAGGTTGTAGTCTATTCCATCGACCTTATTAAAAATTGAACGGTGTTTCACAATGTTGTTGTATAGCTCTATATCAGTAATGGTCTTGCCAAAATGTGTGTCCATTATTTTTTCGATATCATAGAGATGGCGGCTCATGCGTTTGCTGCGAGGCCTTTCTTTCTGAAATTCCTCATGCAGCAGGAAAATTTTTTCGAGAAATGTCCGGGTTGGGACAACGGTAGGGAAGTCAACTGCGATATCTTCATCTTCTTTGAGCACTTCTGCCATCAAACTGCGAAGGGTCTTATTCTCGACCGGTTCGTCCATAGAGAGACAGCTGATTTCAATTTTTACTTTTGGCTCGATATATTCAGACTCTTCAGGTAATATCGATTTGTAATTTACGAATAGAGTGGAGGGGTGTGTAGTTGCCCGCAGCTCGATAGAATTACCTTCCGAATCGGTCCGTGCTACTTCAGGTTCAATATTGAAATCAGCAACTCCCAACTTTTCGAGAGCCTTCGATAGCTCTCCGGGCAGTTCGCGCACGACATAATGTCGCACTTTACGTCTTACTTTAGCCAACTGGTTACCGGATATTGACGAAATAGTGAATTCACCTTCACGGCGCATAGCAATATCAATATCTTCACTAAAACGGTTGATCAGGTTCCACCCTTTTGATAAGGAGGTGCCACCCTTGAAAGACATCAGACTGAAATGTCGGGTCATTGACAGTGCTTTAAGGACCATTGTAACCCACCAGTCTTTTTCAACAGCTAACTGTGGAAGCTTGGTGTTGGCTGAAGTTATTTCGAGAACAGCCAGTCGATCTTGTAGATCAAGAAATTGCCAATGTCTCATTTTTCTATCAGCCTTTTTATTATCCTTTGTATCCATACCGGCGCAAGCTGCAGGTCCTCATCAAGGAATGGATCCTGCTGCTTGTCAATAAACCTCTTGATGGCATCAAAGTCACTTCCCGATATGTTTTCCTCTCCAATTTCTCTCATACCTTGTACTAAAATAGGAATTACAGACCCTTGAGCACTGAAGTTTTTTGGAGAAGCATGCCGAAATGATATTTTTCGCCCTCCGATATCTACTGTGCGAGTTGAGCCTGTCGTTATATACGATAAATTCATGGGTACTTGTGTGGACAAGCCGATCAGGTTTGCCGCCATACTCCCTGTTGGCAATATTCGACACTTATCGCGCTCGGCAATTTCTCTTGCAATTCTTTCAAGAGAAAGGGGAACTTTTCCGAATCTTGAGTTTTTTGGCTTGAAATAAATACCATGCCCCGCTTTTTCGAGAAAGCCGTTCAGAGTAGCTTCATGCAGAATCTTTCGGATGGTTTCTGCAGAGCCCAAATCAGTGTAATCAGTAATGAAGAAGATTGAATGTGGCTCACTTTCAGTAATTTCCTTCATTACGGTATTCTTAATATGTCCTCTGGAAGCTTTATTCATTTTAATATTTATTAGCACCGAAATATTTATGATATTTCGGTGCTAAATTAGTCATTATTTTTTATTCTTCCAAATCAATCTGCACTCATTGCGATATAATCCCCTATGGACGCAAATTCAAAAGATTGACATCTGCGGTGAGGAACAACCAGAGTGGAGGCTCATCTATACAAAAAGCCGGATGTGAGGTTCTTTCACATCCGGCTTCTTTATTGAGTGGAAGATCAATTCAAGATCACTTTCAACGTGCGGTTTTCGGCTATAATTATATAAATTCCGGCGCTGAGGCCCGAAATACGGCGCTCTGTTCCGCTATAGACGCAAGCTCCGGCAAGGTTCACAACCTTTACAGGTACGTCATAGAGAAGTCCGCGGATGACAATGTCTGTTCCGTTTTCAACAATTACGACCATGTTGTCGCAGACGACGCTGAATACACCATTTAACTCAGTGACAGTCACAAGACATGAGGCCGTGAGGTCGCTGCCGTCGGTAGTGGTTGCGGTAATAACCGTCGTGCCGACTTCCAGTGCCGTGATAATACCCTCGGCATCGACTGCGGCGATGTCAGTGTTGAGGCTCGACCAGTTTACATCCTGAACGGCCTCGGCGGGAAGGACTATAGCGCTGACTTGAACGGTCTGCTCTTGCTCAATGCTGACTTCCCGGGGATCGATCACTATGCTTGTGGCTTTCGCGCGCTCGACAATTACCATGCATTGATCGTAAGCGCCCGAGCCGTCGGCTGCAGTGGCAGTAATCGTAGCGGTGCCTTCAGCGAGGGCAATTACACGGCCATTGCTGTCAACTATTGCCACCTCAGTATCCGATGATTGCCAGATAACTGTGCTGTTTCCGGCATCGACGGGAAGGACAGTGGCTACAAGTGTCTCCGAGTCACCCACAGTCATGGTAATTTCATTACGGTCAAGAGTAATCGACTCGACGAGTGCTGGCTCGACGGTGATGTAGCATGTCGCGGCTAAGTCTGTGCCGTCGGCGGTAGTTGCGGTGATGAC
>CAYVTB010000066.1:4695-11263 GCA_964454365.1 uncultured Bacteroides sp.
TGATGTAGCATGTCGCGGCTAAGTCTGTGCCGTCGGCGGTAGTTGCGGTGATGACCGCTTTACCGGCAGCTATTGCTGTGACGCAACCCTCGGCATCGACAGTTGCAATGGCAGGCGCACTGCTTGACCAGTTAACGGCATTGACCGCTCCGGCGGGGGAGACGGTTGCTGTGAGCTTCACGGATTCGCGTACCCGCAGGGTCGCCTCGGTGATGTCAAGGATTACGCCCGTAGCGAGCGCATTTGTGACGGTCACCTTGCAAGAGGCTTTTACTCCGCTGCCGTCGGTTGCTGCAGCGGTGATGTTGGCCTCACCGAGAGCTAGGGCCGTTACCTTGCCGTTGTCATCGACAATTGCCACGGCGGAATTGTCAGAAATCCACTGGAGTCGGCGGTTGCCGGCATAGTCGGGAAGAACAGTCGCCACAATAGTCTCCGACTGCCCTATGCGCAGTCCCAGAGCAGTCTTGTCAAGAGTAATCGAAGATACCAAGGCGTCTGTCACATTTACCGAGCAGGTAGCTTTGATGCCGCTGCCATCGGCCGCCGTTGCAGTAATCGTCGCTGCACCGGTGCTCTTTGCTGTGACAGTACCGCCGGAAGCAACCGAAGCCACTTTTTCGTCGGATGAGGTCCAATTGACGTTGTGGTTTCCTGCGTAATCAGGCAGGACGGTTACCTTAAGGAGTGCCGATTCACCAACTTTAAGTTCAAGCCTTTCCTTATCGAGGGTAATCGACTCGACGAGTGCTGGCTCGACGGTTATGGAGCAGGTTGCGGTTAGGTCTGTGCCGTCGGCGGTAGTTGCGGTGATGACAGCTTTACCAGCGGCTATTGCTGTGACGTTGCCCTCGGCATCGACAGTTGCAATGGCAGGCGCGCTGCTTGACCAGTTAACGGCATTGACCGCTCCGGCGGGCGAGACGGTTGCTGTGAGCTTCACGGATTCTCGCACTCGCAGGGTTGCCTCGGTAATGTCGAGTGTTACGCCTGTAGCGAGAGCTTTTGTTACGGTCACCTTGCACGAAGCCTTCACTCCGCTGCCGTCGGTTGCTGCAGCGGTGATGTTGGCTTCACCGAGAGCGAAGGCCGTTACCTTGCCGTTGTCGTTAACAGTTGCCACGGCGGAATTATCGGAAGTCCACTGGAGTCGGCGGTTGCCGGCATAGTCGGGAAGAACAGTCGCCACAATAGTCTCCGACTGCCCTATGCGCAACCCCAAAGCCGTCTTGTCGAGAGTAATCGAAGACACAAGGGCGTCGGTCACATTTACCTCACAGATAGCATGGACGCCGCTACCATCGGTAGTATTTGCAACTATTATCGCCGAGCCGGCAGCTATGGCTGTGACTGTACCGTCGGCGCCCACTGTAGCGATGTCGGTGTTGGAACTCTCCCATTTAATGGTTTGCGCGGCTTCGGCGGGCATCACTTTGGCTGTCAGCACGGCTGTGACTTTCACCGTCAGATCAAGCTGAGTTTGGCTCAGCACGATGGAGGTTGCCGGGGGAGGCAGAACATTGACGGGGCATAATGCGTGCAGTTCCGAGCCATCGGTGGTGAAGGCCATTACAACCGCCTGGCCGGGCTTTATGGCGGTGATAACGCCCTTATCATCAACAGTTACGATACTTTTGTCCGATGAGCTCCACTCTACCGACGGGTTTGTGGTATTTGCGGGTGAGACAGTAGCTGTGAGCGTTGCAGTTGAGCCCATTATCAGCTCGATGTATTCCTTGTCGAGACTGATGCCGGTTGCCTTAACGGGATTAACGGTCACATCGCAGTAGTCTGAAATACCCGGGAAAGTAGTGGAACGGGCTGTTACGCGGGCCGTTCCGATGGCGAGGCCACGCACGAGTCCGTTATTATCAACCGAAATCACCTCCGGCGACGAGACCTCCCAGGCCACTTCGCTATCGGCATTTCCGGGAGAAACCGTAGCGGCAATCCTCAGTTCCTCGCCCAGGACAATGGAGGCCTGGCGTGGTTCGACAGTCAGGCTCTCCACCGGGATGCGCACCTTCACCTCAACACTGCTGTCGGCGAGACGAGTTTCGACACCTTCAGCATTCGAGGCAATGACCTTGCTGAATTGTACGGAGTAGTCACCGCGGGTAGCAGCTGCATCGGGTTTTATATTGAGTCTAAAGAGGAAATCACCTGCGCCCGTGAACGGGGTGTTGGCATTGGAATATAATACAAAATTATATGTATTGTCATTTTCCTTATATACCCTCGAAGTATGGTCGGGAGCGGCTTCGTTATTGATATCGATACTTGCAGGGATGAGCGGCGCGGGTAAAGATACGGTGAACTGCAGAGCCGTTGTACCTTGCGGAAGGTCGGCTGATACAGGTATCTCACCTACATAACCGGGATAAAAAGTGAACTCCGGCGCCGTTTTCAAACCCGCCGCGGCGGCACTCTCCGCTACGAGGAGTGTCGCCAGAGTCAGTATGAATTTTTGAATCTTCATGATGATTAGCGGATTATGATTTTTTGGCCATTGATAATATATACGCCGTCAACATCCACAATGAAGCGGTTTTCACCGGCCTTGATGTCGAGTTGGCGTCCTATGCCACGCATGTCCGATATCAGGACCACGGTGTCGACCGTAGATGTAACGATGACAGTGTGTCCGTCAACAGTTATCGTGATTCCTTCGCAGGAAGGAGTCATGATGCCCAAGGATCGGCTGACTGTCAGTTCACAATCAGGCAGGCGGTAAAGGTTGCCGTTGAAATCGCTGGCCATGACGTTGGTCAGCGCCAGGCGTCGGGGTTCATCCGATGCGTCGTCGACAGCGGTGTGGATGGTAGCGATGGTCTCTTTGGCCGGGAATTGGTCCGTGCCATAGGCCATCATGCGCAGGGAACCGTCGTCAAAGCGGTAGTTGGCGCCTGAGTGCTCGTTGTCGGTATACTTTAGGGTTACAGATGTCACGACAAGACCGTCGGGCGACCCGACGTCAAATTGCACGCCCGTGTAGAGATCATCGTCAAGCGCTACCTCTACGTCGCTACCTGTCTGCCGTAGCAGCAGTGTACCTCCCATGAAGTCGTAGTCAGGAGCCCTATACAAGCCGGGGGTGGCTGCAGGGATGGTATAGGTAATCACTGCATCCACAACCTGAGTGAGATCGCCTACCGACAGGATGTTGTCAGAATTCATGTCGACGGCATCCATCTTCAGATTATCGTCGATGTCGCCAACCACGCCGCGAGCTGTGAGCACCACGTCGTTCACGGCCAGAGAGCCGTTGCCGTTGGCATCACCTCGCAGGTAAGTCACTATCACGGTGCAGGTATCAGCCGCGGCGCAACCGTCAGCGGCGGTAGCTGCAATCCTGGCGAGGCCGGGCTGCAGGCCTGTCACAACACCTGTGTCGGTCAACGATACAATGTCCTCACCTTCAATTACGCTCCATATTACGGCGGCGTTGGTCGCGTTGGACGGGATGACATCGGCACTCAGCGTAATACTGCGGCTCATTTCAAGGGTAACCTCGCGAGGAGTGATCGTAATTTGCTTCACGGGGACGATTACGCAGATTTCCAGAGAAGCCGAAATCTCGGTGCCGTCGGTTGTCGTGGCAATGATTTCAGCCGTGCCGGCTCCCACGCCGGTCACTATGCCGTCGGTGTCGACGGTCGCCACATCGGGATTGGTCGATGTCCACGCAAGGGTTGTCACGAATGTCTCGGCGGGTGTTACTTCGGCAGTTATCTCTAAGCTCTCGCCGGGCTCGAGCCACAATCGTTCGGCGTTAAGTGTCACGCCGGTTGCGTAAACGTGGGGTATGACGGTCGTCTGTGTCATGCCCCAGCCTTTTTCCGAGCGAGCGCGGAAACTGAGCACATATTCTTCGGCCTTTTCCGAGGGGAATTCTATTTCGAGGTCCTCGATTGTCACTTCGTTGCCCGGAGTTACGTCAACGGGAGTGCCCAGGCCGTAGCCGGGGTCAGCGCCCCAGAAGTATTCGGCTCCGATTATGGCGTACTGTCGCGGATCGCATACAACGACGGTCGAAGTCACTGTCTGTGACCATGCGTGGCCCGAGCATGTGCGGAAGCCCAGCAGATGCTCGCCGGGCTCGAGGCCGTCGGTAGAGATGTCGGCTTCAATCTCGCCGCCGTCTTGTCCGAGTGTAGTGTTGAGAGACGTGCCGTTACCTATGCCCGGGTCTTTATCCCAGAAGTATTCCGCGCGCCAGTCGGCTGCGCCGGGTTTAGCGGGCACTACCACGGTGTAGGTCACCGTCCGTGACCATGCGCGGCCCGAGCATGTGCGGAAGCCCACGAGGTGCTCGCCGGGCTCGAGGCCGTCGGCAGGCACATCGGCCACCACTACACCACCATCGGCTCCAAGAGTAGCATCAAGCGGCGTGGCCTTGCCAACGCCCGGGTCTTCGTCCCAGAAATATTCCACGCGCCAGTCGGCTGCCGCGGGCTGTGCAGGCACCATGACAAAGTAAGTCACGGTGTTGGTCCACCGTCCGCCCGAGAAGGCGCGCAGACCTAAAATATTCATTCCGGCCGGAATCTTGTCAGCGGCAATGTCGAAGGTCGTGTAACCGTCTTCGCTTCCTGCCGCTCCCATGCGCGTGGCCTTTCCCACGCCGGGATCTTCATTCCAGAAGTATTCGCCTTTCACCTGCGCCGACGCTTGGGGAGCCGCCGCCGGGATAAGCATGAGAATCAGTAATGCAAGGATGTGACAGAGTTTCCGGCTTGTCAACATCCGGTTATTCATTTTGATTCTCTATTTTGAGTTTAACAGTGATTTTGCCGTCGGTGGGACGCGCGGGTATCAGGGCCTCGGTGATGTGGGGGAGGAACTGGGGAATACCCGACAGAACATAGGGAGTAGGGCCTCCGAATGCACCGCAGTCGCCGCCATGGGTTGCTGCACCCTTGGCAGCTGAGGTCTCGAGCAGCTGCCACTTGGCATCTTCAGAACCTTCGTTCACAAAAGTATTCTCGATTGTTGCCCCGACAAAGAGATTGCTCGGATAGTCATGATTAGCATATTTTTCAGGAGTACTGAGAACATTATTCTGAATAATATTATTATCGGTAAAGCTTACAGTCGCAGCTGCATAAGGAATCTGATTATCATCAAATCCTGAACGAGTATTTATAAGTATATTATTCCTAATTGTAGCGTTCTTTATGCTCCCTATAACAATCCAACTGTCTGAAATTAAAATATTATTCTCAATAATAGAACCTACTCCATCTGTATTTATAGCACCGGTAATTGCAGCCCCACCGGATGCGTTTATGATATTGTTTTTTATAATCCAATTTTTGCAAACGTCTGTTATTCCGGCCGGTGATTGATAAGAATGATACCCGGAAATAATACACTGTTCAACTATAACATTATTTGGATATGTGCCACACAATCCGTTGAATTTGCATCGTTTAATATGTACCCCCTCTGCAGTATAGATTATACTTGCGGTACAACCTTCAATGGTACTTCCTACTCCAAGAAATATTCTCCCTACATTGGTTTCCTGTGACTCACTCCATTGTTTGTTATTGTCAAGATAATATCCTGAACCTATAATAGTAATATTGTCACGTGTTATCGAAAATCCATTGTGAATACCCGGGTCGAGGAGGAGGGTGTCACCGGGGAGGACGTTGATGTCGTTCATTGCGTCATCGACGGTTTTGAATTGAGCGCCGGCATAGGGGCTCGGGTTTATGCGCCAGCAGGTGGCCGACGCGCCGGCTGCGCCAAGCATGGCGATAGCCGCGAACAGTAGCGTTTTTTTCATGTCGGTAATGATTGATTAGACATTTTTCCTGACCGACTTCGCAACCGTCCCCTGGGGCGATCCGTGTTCAAGAGAGAGAAATTGAAATAATAGACTTGTATATAAAAATGCGAAATGCGTGGGGAACCTTACCGTTGCCCGTTCCCACACAGAGGCCTTCGCATTGCCCAACTCAGAGAACGAGCAACGCAGAAGCCCACGCACCTATGTAATACTATGACGACATCAACCGCCCCAATATTTGTGGAGCAGTAGTATCGCGTTTTATATCACATGTCCATGAGCATCTATCGTTGCTTTTCCTTGACTGAGTTTAGAAAGTTGCGAAGTTTCTGTGTGTCAAGAACAAAGCGCTGATAAACGCCTTTCAGATTATAATTTTTTACCGCTGCTTCTCTTAGCAATGCGGTCGACCTCCCGCATACCCTCGATGGGCTTCTGGGCATTGTCGCTATGCAAATTTAGCCATTGCAGGCCAAATCTTCCTATATTTCACAACAATTAACTATATTTTTACCATTCATTAACCTAAAACCCCCTATCTCAAAACCCCGAATTTCCAATTCAGCCCTTATATCACCGGGATTTTTGGATAGGGGTCGCGGCGGATTATTTTTTTTGGATTTTGATGTTGAAAAAGTGCAATAAAAATTTGCGTAATTCAATTTTGTGGTTTAACTTTGCAGCGTCGAACAATGAGCTTTTAATTCTAAACCTTTTTATTTTAATCTAAACTATGGAAACAGATCAATTACTAAACAATGATGTAGAGCA
>CAYVTB010000067.1:0-3531 GCA_964454365.1 uncultured Bacteroides sp.
GCCGGAAAACGGAATGTCAAGACTTTTAGCGTTAATGAATGTTAAAACGCGAAAATTTCTACATAAAGCTATATAACACATTGTATACCAGTATAATAAAATTGTCACAAATTGTTACACCGCTGTTACAATACTGTTAAGTTCACCACATTGTACCCTATATGTAACAACTATGTAACGAAATTAACACCCCGTTTTACCCCTGCCGTGAACAATTATTTGGGGAGAAAAATGCCGTAAGCTACGTCATATTTAACCATGTCAAGCGCCCGGAGGGCGCGTTATTATTGTAAGCCCCGGGCATCGCCCGGGGATAAGCGAATGATGTGATATGGAGCGTCGAAGACGCGATGTTGTGAAGTTCAACATATGCCATTAAGTGGTGAGTGGCGGCCATAACACCGCATCTCCGATGCTCAAGGTATAGGTCTGTTGATACCCCAGGCGTTGCCTGGGGTTTACAAAAATCAGCACATCTCCGATGCGCTCATGCGGCGCAGTATTGTGTAGGAGGGGCTGTATCTAAGGCTTAAACCATTTATAGGTATGTAAAATTAAGCATTACTTCGACTTTTTTGGGGTGAGGGTTTGGGAGTTGCGGGAAAATGTGTAACTTTGCGGTACCTTAAATCTGAACTGACAGCATATACACAATTTTTGTTATGGCAGCTATTGCTCTTGACATCGGAGGCACCAAGATAGAAGGTGCTGTGTTCCGTGCCGACGGGCACATTCTTGACCGTCACCGTCTTCTCATCGGCGGCCGCACAGGCGCCGCCGTGGGCGAGCTTGCCGTGGAGATAGCAAGCGAACTGATGAACCGCGCCCAGACCGACGGTATAATAATCAAACATATTGGAGTCTGTGTCCCCGGCATCGTCCACCGTGCCCGCGGCACAGTGTGGGCCCCCAACATCCCGGGCTGGGATGACTTTGAATTACGCGACATGCTGCTCAACGCCTTCCCTGGCGTAGACGTGAGCATCGATTCCGACCGCAGCTGCAGTATCTACGGCGAGAGCTGGCTCGGATCGGCCGCAGGCTGTCGGGACGCAGTTTTTGTGGCCGTCGGTACCGGCATCGGTCTCGGCATCAAGGTCGACGGCAATGTCCTCCACGGCTATGGCGACATCGCCGGGGCTGCCGGCTGGATGGCCCTTGAACCTCCTTATGATCATAAATATGACCAATGCGGTTGCTTCGAGTACTACGCTTCGGGCACCGGCATCGGCGCCTGCGCCCGTCTCGAGCTGGGCCGCTCGGAGATTTTCGAAGGCTTCGGCAATGCCCTGAAGCTTGATGAAGTTCGCGCCGAGGACGTATTCGCTGAATATGAGAAAGGCAACGAAATCGCCCGCCGCGTTCTTGCCAAGGCAGTGGAAATGTGGGGCATGGGCGCTGCCAATCTTGTCTCGCTCTTCAATCCGGAATATATCATATGGGGCGGCGGCGTCTTCGGGCCGGCCGTGCAGTTTATCGACGACATCCGTGCCGAGGCCGCAAAGTGGGCCCAGCCGATAGCCATGGAGCAAGTGCGCTTCGTGGCTTCAAGCGCAGAAATCAATCCTATCCTGGCCGGCGCCGCCTACATTGCATTCCATAACCTATGACCACAGCCATGAATCAATCCAAGACCTACAATACAGCGGCAGTCTTCGCCGCCGCCTGCATAGGGATGTGCTTCTTCGGGGTATCAATGATTGCCCTGGGCTCGGTACTCCCCTCCCTCACGGCCGCCCTCGGTCTCAGCTCAGAACAAGTGACCGACCTTGCCACGCTGCTTCCCATCGGCATGCTTGCCGGCTCGCTGGTCTTCGGGCCCGTGGTGGACCGTTTCGGCCATAAATTCATGCTCATCGGCAACTGCCTGCTGGTACTTGCGGGTACCCTCGGGGTAGCCTTTGCCGGCGGAGCCCCCCTGTTGAAGGCTTCTATCATCGCCATCGGCTTTGGTGGCGGTGTCCTCAACGGCGAGACCAACGCCCTGGTGAGCGACATCTACGACGGCAAGCGCCGCGCATCGCGCCTGAGCTTCCTCGGCGTCTTCTACGGCCTTGGAGCCTTGACCATCCCCCTGCTTCTCGCCACCCTCGAGGAGAGCTATGACTACACGACCATCCTCTGCGGCATCGCAGTGCTGATGGCTGTGGGCGTCGCCGTGTGCTTCACGATGCGCTTCCCGGCGCCCAAGCAGCCCCAGGGCTTCCCCCTGCGCGAAGCCGGCAAGGTCATTACCAATCCCATGATGCTGTTGCTCGCCTTCATCCTCTTCTTCCAGAGCGGCACCGAGGGTATAACCAACAACTGGACAACATCCTTCTTAGCCGCCGACGGCTATACAAACACTGATGCCCAGCTGGCCCTGACGGCCATGCTCGTGGGTCTGACAGCAGCGCGTCTGCTCCAGGGTATCCTCTTCAGCCGCCTCGATCCGCGACGCGTGCTGTGCCTGTCGCTCGGCATCGCCGCAGCCGGCTATGCCGTCCTGCTTGCCGCGCCCTCGGCACTCAGCGTCGCCGGCGCAATGGTACTCGTTGGCGCCGGCCTGGCCTCTACCTTCCCGGTGATCCTCGGCATCCTCGGCGAGCGCTTCGCCGCCCTCTCGGGTACCGCGTTCAGCGTAGCCCTGGTGGTGGCCCTCTGCGGACAGACGGTGCTCAACTTCCTCGCCGGCACTATCGGCGCCGTTTACTTCCCCTGGGTTGCCCTCTGTGCCGTCGCAGCCATGCTGGTGCTCTTCGCAATCTACGGAGCATCCTCCAAAACTTCCAACCAATCATAAAACTTCTATTATAACTACCAATCTTTTAAAACAACAAGAACAACTATGTTAGCAAAAAAATGGCTTGAGAACGCCCACGCGCTGATGAACACTATCGAGGAAAGCCAGCTCGACAACGTGGCTAAGGCCGCTGAAGTAATGGCAAATTCTATCGAAAAAGGCCGCTGGGTACACACTTTCGGTTGTGGCCACGCCACCATCCCCGTTGAGGAGATGTATCCCCGTATCGGTAGCTTTGTAGGTTTCCACCCCCTGTGCGAAATGCCCCTCACCTTCTTCACCCAGATCATCGGTCAGATGGGTATCCACCAGTTCCTCTTCCTTGAACGTGCCGAAGGCTACGGCCAGGAAATCATGAAGAACTATGACTTCTCCAAGGACGACTGCCTCTGGATCTTCTCCCACACCGGCATCAACGCCGTCAACATCGACGTAGCCCTCGAAGCCAAGAAAAAAGGCATGAAGGTGATCGTTTACGGCTCGGCCGGCGCTACCGGCGACAAGCCCTCACGTCACTCGTCGGGCCAGAACCTCTTCCAGATCGCCGACATCGTTGTCGACTCCTGCGTGCCCCTGGTAGACGCTTCAGTTCCCATGAAAAAGCACTTTGACAAGGTAGGTCCTCTGTCGACCCTCGGCTTCGTTACCCTCGTGTGGATGACCATCACCACCGTTGCCGAAATCCTCGAGGAACGCGGCGTGAAGCTCTACATCCACCCCAGCCACAACGTTCCCGGCGACACCACCGC
>CAYVTB010000067.1:3631-11247 GCA_964454365.1 uncultured Bacteroides sp.
TATGCTAATGAAGATACCTTCAGCCGGCTCGATAAATCATTGGGTAAAGATTATATAAGCGCCAAAAGCCACCGGCTCGACTCTCTCAGGGATGCGATGGCCTCTGATCCCGACCGGTGGGCGGCCTGCTACCGCTTGGCGGCGGAGTATTCCAATTTTGAGACCGACTCGGCCCTGTACTACTCAACCCGAGCCTTGGCAGCCGCCGGGAACAAAAAAGAGGTTTTCAAGTCGCGCCTGCAACTTGCATCATTGTATAACTCAGCCCTGATGATGTATAAGGAAGCAGCCGAGATATTCGACTCCCTCAATCCTGATTCCGCCGGCACGGAATTCCGCACGGATTATTATATATTCGGTGTCCAACTCTATAAAAATCTCGAATCCTTGGCCGTCGACGACTCTCTGAGACATCACTATGCAAGTCGTAAAACAGCTTTCCGCGACTCGGTTCTCCGAATCCTGCCGTCGGAAAAATTTATCCGTGCAAACGAATTGCTCGACGCAGGCCACCCCGAGGCCGCGCTGCAACTCTTTGAGGATGATATAAGCGACGCGACATTCAACCCGGCCAACGGCGCCATTTACCACATGGTATCCAAAGCCTACGCCGCGATGGGTGACCGGAAAAACGAGCTGAATTACCTTGCTCTCGCGGCAAAGACCGATATTGAAAACGGGGTGAGGGAATATATCGCGCTGCCCATGCTTGCCCTGCGACTTTTTGAAGAAGGAGATCTCGACCGGGCCTACCGCTACATGCAGCGCTCCCTCAAAGACGCCAAGGACTGCAAGGCGCGGGTGCGCATCTACGACATGGCCGAGACCCTCCCGGTCATATCCTCGGCCTATGCCGCCCGCCAGAAGTCAAGCAACCGCATGCTGGTAGCCATGCTGGGACTGGTCGTGCTGATGCTTGCAACTGTCGGAATCTCGCTCATTTATGCCCGCCAGCGCAACCGCCTGCTGAACATTGCACGCCACGACCTCGAGAAGAGCAACATTCAGCTCGCGGCCGACGGCAACATCCGTGAAAAATACCTCTGGCGATTCATGAATCTTAGCCGCGAGCACCTTGAGAAACTCGACACTTACCGTGCCAAGCTCTTCAAGATTGCAGCCAAAAGAAATTTTGATTCACTCTTTGAAGCCATTAAGTCACAGGAGATCCTTGACAAGACAGCCGCATCGTTCTATGCTGCTTTTGACAAAGCGTTTCTTGAATTGTATCCCGATTTCATCAACGAGTTTAACCAACTGTTGAGACCCGAGGAAAGAATTGTACTGAAGGAACCCGACACCCTTAACACGGAGTTGCGTATTTTTGCCCTTATGAAACTCGGGGTGTGCGAAAGTGCCGAAATAGCCAAGTTCCTCCATTGCTCCCAGTCGACCGTCTATAATTATCGTACACGCTTCAGGGCCAAGGCTGTCGACAAGGAGGAATTTGTCAATCATTTTTTCGGGGAAACCGCTCGATAAGCCCCTACAAAATCAACATTTCAATCGACACTCAACAGCCTATATCATAATCGGTTGAGCATTACATATACCCTACATTTAAATTACAACTTGTGAATTCAGCCCGAAGATAGATTAATTTTGCGAAAAACAATCAATACCAAATTCAAATAACAATCTTTCTTCATGAGTAAAATTCGCACTTTGATCCTTACCGGCTGTGTCTTTGCGGCAATGCAGCTCGGCGCAGTTTCGCCCCTCACGATTGATAAGGGGAACCCGACGGTAAGCGAGGATTTCAACACAATGTGGAATCCGGCAACGTCCGAGGCGACCGTCTCTCTCCCTCAGGGATGGGCGATGGACCGCAACCTTAACGGCCCCCGCCAGGTCGGAAACTGGGCCAACGCTTCTACCGAAGTTATGTACACCGGCGGAGTCTCTCTCGCCTCCAACGCCAAGAACGGCACCTGGAACTTCGGTTCATCCTCCGACAACAGCGACCGCGCCCTCGGCGGACTGACCACCACCGTCGCCAACGGCACGCGCGGCGTATCGGTGATGACAGCGCTCACCAATGCCGCCGACACCCCCGTCGACCGCCTGCAGATTTCTTATGGAATCGAGAAGTACCGCTACGGCGCCAACGCAGCCGGCTTCGATGTGCAGCTTTATTATTCCTTTGACGGTGAACAATGGACTAATGCAGGAGACTCTTTCCTGACCCATTTCGCTCCCGACGCAGAGACCATCGGCGCCGAGATCGTGCCCATTTCCGTCACACCGGTCGATAACAAGTGGCTGATGGCCGACGTTGCTCCCGGCGCCACCATCTATCTCGCCTGGAATATCTCGGTAGCAACCGGCAGCTCGCCCGACAAGGCTCCGGGTCTCGCGATTGATGACATCAAGATCACCGCTTCATTTGCCGACGCATCGGTAGCCGGTCTTTATATCGAAAATGCACTGAAGGCTCGCAATGTTTCAGTCTATTCTACCTCATCCGACATTTTTGGGCAGGCACCGGGCGTCACCTCGACTCTTTCAAAGGTGATCAACGGCGTCAGCTACGGCTTATGGGAAATGCCCGGAACAATCCCGGCCGATGTTATGGTAGTCGCCGACGGCAAGACCTTCGGCCCGGCTGCCCTCAACAACAATGGCGACACCTATCTGTGCCTTTCTCCTTCGGGTCTCGACGTAATTGCCGATCCCGAAGGTTACAACGGATGGGTTGATCCCACCCGTCCTCCCTTCGTCGCTTCCGGAATCTATCTCCGCGGCGAGGTCAATTCCTGGGGCGCCGACAGCGACTGGGAATTCTCCAAAGAAGATGACAACACCTATGTCCTTTATGACAAGACCCTCAGCGGCCAGTTCAAGGTCGCCGACGCCTCCTGGAGCACTTCATGCAACTATGGTTCCAACGGCTCCAACATGCAGATCGACGTGCCCTATGAACTCGTAAGCGGCACCGACTCCAACATTTCATGCGGATCTTATGTATTTGACTGCAAGCGCATCGTCCTTAGCATCGTCAACGGCAAGGCAACCCTGCTCCTTGAATCAAATGACGATGACACCAACCTGACATCGGTCTACGTCTACGGCGACTTCAACAACTGGGATTTCATGTCAACCTCGGGCGAACTGAAACTTGACGAATCAGACAATCTCTTCAAGGGCACCCTGTCGATGAAGGCCGGCCAGGACGGACTCTCCCACTGGCGCATCTACCAGCGTCCCGGCATGAGCGGTTCCTGGGGTCTTGATGCAGACGCCACCGAAGCAACCCTCTCGGGCAAGCTCGTCAAGGGTTCCAAGGGCAACGCCGCCGTCGTTCCCGGCACCTATAGCTTTGTATTCTCGCTGGCTGACGGCTCTTACACTCTCACCGCCGTTGAAGCCAAGGCTTCCGTGATGACCCTCAACCCGGTTAAGGCCGTCCTCACTCCTGAAAACCCCGCCTCCATCAAAGTCCTCTCGCTCAACAACAGCCTTATACATTATAACGATCAGGACTTCGTATTCAACGATATCGCGAAAACCGCCGGTGTCGATGCCTCATGGACCAAGCACACCAATCTCGGCAAGCCCCTGAGCTATCACTGGAACGAGGGCGAAGGCCTCGCCGAAGACGGCACTCCCGGCGCCAAGATGATGATTCGCTCGGAAGCATGGTCCCACATCATCCTTCAGGAGCAGAGCTCGCTCCCGCGCACCAACCCCGAAACTTTCCGCAACTCAGTCGCTCAGTGGATAGAATATATCCGCGAATATTGCCCCAACCCCAATGCCGTGGTTATCATCCCCGTCAACTGGGCCTACAGCAGCGACCTCGACAACTTCAGCAGCTACAACGCCCGCTTCCTCGAAGTTTACAGCGACGTGGCTGCCGAGCTTGGAGCAGTTGTCGTGCCCGTCGCCGTGGCTTATGACAACGCTTACCGCAGCGAAGGCAACCAGGAACTTGCCTCCTGGTTCTCGGACGACCGTCACCCGACCCTGAAAGCCACCTACATGGCCGCCTGCATGGAATATGGCGCAATCACGGGCACCAATCCTGCCGATATCACCTACGCCCCCGCCAGTCTTTCAGCCGACGAAGCAGCCAAGATGCGCAAATATGCCGCTGAAGCACTCGCTTCCTACACCAACACAGTCTCTCATCTCGACGGCAACATCCGTTTCAAGGCCCGTATTTTCGATGACTTCGGCATCGAGATGCCTGCCGGCGAGGTTGTCTACACCGTCAACGGTGGTGGCTCGATCACTCCCGAGGGTGTATTCACATCCGACGGCACCCGCGGCAAGTTTACCGTAACGGCAATCTGCGGCGACTTCACCAAGACCTCCGTGATAAAGGTCACCGACCACCTGACCGAGGTCGTTAAATATCCCGCCATCAGCCTCAATGAAGATAACCTCTCGGCTGCCGAAGATTTCAACTCTCTCGGTCTTGAAGCTGAAGCCGCTCTTCCCCTTGCATGGCGCATCGATCGCCAGACTATCGGCACCCGCACGGTTGGCACCTATGCAGTCGCCTCAGAAAAGACTACCTACAGCGGCGGCACCTCCCTGCCGTCGAATGCCAAAAACGGCGTCTGGAACTTCGGTGCCGACGGCGACAGCGACCGTGCCCCCGGCGGTATCACCACCGGTGTTGACAATGGCAGCCGCGCCATCAATCTCTACACCCACATCGTTAATGACGGCCGCAAGCAGCTTGCCAAGGTGAATATTTCCTACGATGTGGAGAAATATCGCAAGGGCAACAACCCTGCCGGTTTCGCGGTGCAGCTTTATTACTCCTACGACGGTCGCACCTGGACAAGCGCCGGCAATGACTTCTACACATATTTCTCGCCCGACGCCGCCACTGAAGGTTATGCCGAAGTCCCCGGTGAAACAGTAACCGTAGCCGGCACGCTTCCCATCTCTCTCGGGGCCGGTCTTGACATCTATCTTGCATGGAACATCTCTGTAGCTTCGGGCGACGCTGCCCAGGGTGCCATGGCCCTCGCAATCGACAACGTAACTTTTGATTGCGAACTGCCTGAGGTTCCCGTCACCAACCATCGCATTTATGTCGAGAACAACACCTCGTGGGATGCAGTCGGTCTTTATGCCTGGGGCGACAGCGAACTCTTCGGCGCATGGCCCGGCCAGGCTCCGATCGATGAAGTGGAGATCGACGGCGTGAAGCATCTTGTATTCGGCCTCGATACCGACGGCGGAAGCTTCAACCTCATCTTCAACAACTGGAACAATGGCAAGCAGCTCGCCGACTTCAACATCACGGCCAACCGCGACTATGCCTTTGTTATTGACGACGACAAGGTTGTGGAGAAAACGATTACCGGAGTTGAATCAGTAACCGACAGCGATACCATTTCTTTTGACGGACGCAATCTCACCATCTCCGACAACTCCCCTATCACGGTTTTTACTATCGACGGGCGCTGTGCAGCCTCGGGAAACGGGCCCGAAATGAGCCTTGAGAACCTTCCCGCCGGTCTCTACATAGTAGTCACCCCCGTGACCTCGATGAAGATAGCAAGACGCTGACACGCTTGTCTACATAACCCCGTCATACTTTAGAGGCTGTGCTGTAAATTTCGGTTTACGGCACAGCTTTTTATATATGTGTAGAATAAAAACGATATATCATTATCATTCATAAGGATAAATATATTAATTTTGCAGCTCACAATTAATAATATAAATGTCTGCCAAAAACAACACCGGTTCCAGAGCTGTTTTCGTGACCCGATTCGGCGCCCTGGCCGCTACGGTCGGCTCGGCTGTCGGGCTCGGCAACATCTGGCGTTTCCCCTATGAAGCCGGTACCCACGGCGGCGGAGCCTTCATCATCTGCTACATCGCGTTTGTGTTCATGCTCGGTATCCCCGTGTTGTGTGCCGAGTTCTTCATGGGCCGCTCAACCCGCAGCAACATCTTCGGCGCTTATCGCAAGCTGGCTCCGGGCAAGCCCTGGTATCTCGCCGGATATATCGGCATCGCGGCGTCGCTGCTGATCCTGAGCTTCTACTCGGTCGTCGCCGGCTGGACACTCGAGTATTTTTCAATGTCGATTACCGGCAACCTTGACTTCAGCGGCTCTGCAGAAGGTCACAGCCGCTTTGTTGAACTCACAACAGGCTGGATGCCCGTCGTGTGGACCGTCCTGTTCCTGCTCTGCAACTTTTTTATCCTCATCGGGGGTGTCACCAAGGGCATCGAACGCATGAGCAACATCTCCATGCCGGTGCTGTTCTTCATCCTTCTGATCCTCTGTGTCAACTCCTTCTTCCTCCCGGGCATGTCGGAAGGTCTTTCCTTCCTGTTTAAGCCCGATTTCAGCAAAATAACGTCGGGCGTGGTGATAAGCGCCCTCGGCCAGGCCTTTTTCTCTCTGAGCCTGGGCCTGGGCTGCATGACAACCTACGCCTCTTACTTCAATGAAAAGCACCGCCTGGGGCGCACGGCCGTGTCGACAGCCCTGCTCGACACCATGGTCGCCATTCTCGCAGGCATCATCATCTTCCCCGCCGTGTTTACCTACGGCGTCTCGCCGCAGGCCGGCCCTACCCTCGTGTTTGAAGTGCTGCCGGCTATCTTCTACCGCCTGCCGGCCGGTGCCGTGTGGTCGAGCCTGTTCTTCCTGCTCCTCTTCATCGCTTCGATCACATCGACCGTCTCCATGAGCGAGATCTCCATCACCTACTTCTGCGAGGAAAAGAAAATGAGCCGTCGCCGCGCCACTGTGGTCTCATCCCTGATCGGTCTTGCCGGGGGACTCATCTGCGCTCTCAGCTTCGGCCCGCTGAGCCACATCACAATCTTCGGGATGACATTCTTCAACCTGTTTGACTATTTCTCTTCAAATGTCTGCCTGCCGCTCGGAGGCATGATATGCTCGATATTTGTTGGAAATGTTGTAAACCGACGGCTGTTGCGTCGCCAGTTCACAGACGACGGCACCCATTCCTTCAAGGCCCTGCACCTGCTGGTCTTCATGCTCCGATGGGTGTGCCCGGTAGCCATTTTCATCATTTTTCTCAACTCTATCGGAATAATTTAGGCCAAAAACTCACTTTTTTCTCAATATTTTTTGGTACAAGAAAAAAAGTTTATAACTTTGCACCGCAAAACGCGCCTATGGCCCATTCGTCTATCGGTTAGGACGCAAGATTTTCATTCTTGAAAGAGCAGTTCGATTCTGCTATGGGCTACTAAAAACAAGAAATAATAAAAACTACGAATAGAAATGGCAAACCATAAGTCATCACTGAAAAGAATCCGCCAGACTGAGCGCCGCCGCCTTCGCAACCGTTACTACGCAAAGACCGCTCGTAACGCCGTTCGCAACCTGCGCAAACTCACTGACAAGGCCGAGGCTGAATCGAAGTTACGCGTTGTAAGCGCCATGCTCGACCGTCTTGCTTCGAAGAAGGCTATCTCCAAAAATAAAGCTGCTAACCTCAAGAGCAAGCTGGCCCACCACATCGCCAAGCTCAGCGCTTGATAAAACCATAGCTTCAGACATCGTCGTCAAGGCGATATCTTTCCTTTCGCTTATTTTGAGTTTTTAGAGATTTTTGGCCCATTCGTCTATCGGTTAGGACGCAAGATTTTCATTCTTGAAAGAGCAG
>CAYVTB010000068.1:0-11067 GCA_964454365.1 uncultured Bacteroides sp.
GATATTGGTCATTTTTACAAAATAAGGCGTAACTTTGCAATATGAATTCGGAATTACACGACAGCTGGGACAGGGAGCACCTGTGGCATCCCTACACATCTACTATCGACCCGCTGCCTACATATAAAGTTGAAAGTGCCACCGGCGCTGAAATAACGCTTGCCGACGGGCGACGGCTCATCGACGGCATGTCATCATGGTGGTGTGTCATCCACGGCTACCGCAATCCGCGCATAGATGCAGCTGCCAAGGCTCAGATAGACCGCATGAGCCATGTGATGTTCGGCGGTCTCACCCACGACCCCGCTATCGAACTCGGAAAACTTTTGCTGGAAGTCGCTCCGCCCTCGATGCACAATATTTTCTATGCCGACTCGGGATCGGTCGCTGTCGAGGTAGCCATGAAAATGGCTGTGCAGGCAGCTGTTTCCTCCTCGGGTTCTCACCAACGCACCAACTTTGCCACCATCCGCTCAGGGTATCACGGAGACACATGGAATGCCATGAGCGTCTGCGACCCGGTGACCGGCATGCACGGTGCCTTCGGCCCGGCGCTTCCGGTGAGGTATTTCGTACCTCAACCACGCTCACGTTTTGACGGCGAGTGGAATCCGGAGGACATAGCTCCGGTCAAAGAACTCTTCGAGAAACATTCCGACGAACTCGCAGCTTTCATTCTTGAGCCGGTTGTCCAGGGAGCAGGCGGCATGTGGTTCTACCATCCGCAGTATCTTCGGGAACTGCGTCGTCTCTGTGACCAATACGGCATTCTGCTGATTTTTGATGAAATAGCTACCGGATTCTGGCGCACGGGTCGCTTCTTTGCCTGGGAACATGCGGACGTCGAACCCGACATAATGTGTATAGGCAAGGGCCTCACGGCGGGATACCTCACAATGAGCGCCGTACTCACCACCAAAAAAGTTGCCGACACAATCTCGCGAGGCGAGGCGGGCGTGCTTATGCACGGCCCCACATTCATGGCAAACCCGCTGGCATGTGCCATCGCCGTTGAATCGCTCAAGATGCTGCGCGAGCAGGATATGGCCGCTCGCGTGGCCCGGCTTGAAGCAAAAATGCGACACGGCCTGGAGCCTGCCCGCCACCTGCCGGGGGTTACCGATGTGCGCGTGCTGGGCTCGATAGGCGTTGTCGAGGTTGAAAGTCCCGTCGATGTCGGTGAATTCCAGAAGCGCTGCGTCGAAGCCGGCGTATGGATCAGGCCTTTCGGACGAAACGTCTACATCATGCCCCCGTATGTTATTGACGACAGCCAGCTTGAAAAACTCATGGCTGCGACGGTACAACTCGTAAAAGATCTTCCCCGGAATGGACGTTGACGCACAACTGGCGCGCCTTAAAGCCGAGGGCAACCTGCGGCAAATTCCGGAACACGACACCCCGCCGGGACTTGTCGACCTGTCGTCCAACGATTATCTCGGACTGGCCGACGACATTTCCCTGCGCGAGGAATTTCTTGCAACCCACCCTGCCTCGGAGCTTCTGATGACAGCCTCGGCTTCGCGCCTTCTCGCGGGACGCCAGGAATCATTCACCGACCTTGAGCAGCTATTGTCAGAAAGCTACGGCGGCCGCCCGGTGCTGATGTTCAACAGCGGCTACCATGCCAATACCGGGCTGGTCAGCGCGCTGGCAGGCGGCGGCAATACTATGATTATAGCCGACAAGCTGGTCCACGCCAGCATAATAGACGGCATCCGCCTGTCGGGCGCTCCTTTCGAGCGATTCCGCCACAATGACTACAAACACCTCGAGCGCCTGCTGCAAAAGCACGCAAGGAATTTCGCAGACATCCTGCTGATAGTTGAAAGCGTCTACAGCATGGACGGCGACCGAGCCGACCTTGGCCGCCTTGCGGAACTACGCAACGCCTACCCCAACATTATATTATATGTCGACGAGGCACATGCCGTCGGAGTCTGCGGCCCGGCCGGCCTGGGATGTGCCGCCGGCGAGGGAGTCCTCGACAGGGTCGATATCCTTGTCGGGACGCTTGGTAAAGCGCTCGCATCATCGGGAGCATTTGCCGTGCTGCGACCACCCCTGCGCGATTACATGGTAAACCGCGCACGCAGCCTCATATTCTCCACCGCCCTACCCCCGGCGCTTGCCGACTGGAGCGCGCTGACCTGGCGCCGCTCCCTTGAATCGGACACCCGGCGCCGGAAATTGCAGGAACTTGCCGCTAAACTTGCCTATATACTTCCTGGCGAGGCGCCGTCCCACATCAGGCCACTGATTGTCGGCGATGCCTCCCGCGCCGTCGAGTTATCCCGGTTGCTCGCTGCCGACGGCTTCAAAGTACTGCCGATCCGCACCCCGACCGTCCCTCCCGGTACTGAAAGACTGCGCTTCAGCCTTTCGGCATCAATTGACCCCGAAGTGCTCGATAAGCTTGAAATGGCCCTTAAACGACACAGCCGATGAAACACCGCCTGATATCTGACACCGGAGCCGATCGCCTGTTACTCATCTTTGCAGGATGGGGAATGGACGATGCCGTGTTTGGCGGCACGAAATTGCCCGGCTACGATGTGATGGTGGTGTGGGACTACCGTTCGTTTCACATCGACTGGAGCTGTGTCGAAAAGTATAATGAGGTGTGCCTGCTCGCCTGGTCGATGGGCGTCTTTGCCGCCACGCAGACTACCCAGGCAATCGACTATAAAATCACGCGCCGCATAGCCGTCAACGGCACCGTCACTCCCATTGATGACGCAACCGGCATCCCTGAAGCCGTGTTCTACGGAACCCTCGAGGGATTGGATGAAACGAGGCTGGCGAAATTTCGCCGCCGCATGTGCGACACCCGTGGCGATTTCGAGTCTTTCAGTGCAGTCATTCCTCAACGCGGGGTCGACGAGCTCCGCGACGAGCTCCGCGCCATTGCCGACCGGCTTATACTGAGTGTCCCCTCGGACTTCCGATGGGATCTCGCCATTATCGGGCTGAACGACCGCATTTTTCCGCCGGCCAACCAGCGTCGCGCGTGGCAGCAGTCCGGGGTACCGGTAAAAGCCTTGCACACCGGCCACTACACCGACTTCAACGCTATCATCACCGGCAATTTCATCGACAAGACCGGCATGGCCGACCGCTTTGCCGCTCAAGTCGACAGCTACTCGGCCGAGGCCGTTGTGCAGAATCAGATAGTAGAGCGACTCTTCGAGCTCGCGCGGCACGAAGGCGCCGTGCAACGGCTTCGCGGCGAGCGCTGCAACGTGCTCGAGATCGGATGCGGATCGGGAAACCTGTCGCGACTTATCGCCAGGGAAGCGGCTCAGGCCTCGGTCACCCTCTGGGACCTGGCAGCCCCTTGCCCCGAAGGCCTTCCGCGGCGAGTAGATTTCCTGAATTGCGACGCCGAGCTGCAGATGCCGCGACTGCGCGCTGAAAGCCTGGATATAATTTTTTCGGCTTCGACCATGCAGTGGTTCAATTCGCCCGACCGCTTCCTCCATCATTGCGCCCGCGCGCTACGTCCCGGAGGAATGGCCGTGCTGAGCACTTTCACCAAAGGCAACATGCACCAGATAAGCGACATCACCGGTCGCGGACTGCCGCTGATGACTCCCGCTGAACTCGTCGAGATGGCTTCGAGGCACCTGAGCCCGCTCGTCACCGAGAGCTGGACGCGAGACCTTGATTTCGACTCGCCACTCGAGGTACTGCGCCACCTGAAACTCACCGGCGTCAATTCGCTCGGAGGCGAAAGCATCAATCCCTTAAAACTCGTGAGGCGCTATCCCATGATGCTCGACGGGCGCTATCATCTCACATATTGTCCAATGATACTGATTCTTACGAAAGAATGAAACAGACCTTTTTCCTCACAGGCATTGACACCGACGCCGGCAAGACCTATGCAACCGTCTTCATGGCCCGACATTTCATAAACGAGGGCAAGAGCGTCATAACACAGAAATTCATCCAGACCGGCTGCCGCGACTTCTCGGAGGACATTGAAGTCCACCGCAGGCTGCTCGGCACAGGTATGCTTCCCGAAGACCTTGACCACACGACCGCACCCGTGATATTCACCTACCCCGCCTCGGCCCAGCTTGCCGCCGCTATCGACGGCCGCGAAATCGACCTCGGGGCAATAGACCGCTCGCGCGAAACACTTTCATCACGCTACGACGTACTCATCATCGAGGGAGCCGGCGGCCTGATGGTTCCCATTACCGATGATTTCCTCACGATCGACTATATTTCCTCGCGTCGGCTGCCGGCAATCCTGGTGACAAACGGCATCCTGGGCTCTATCAACCACACCCTGCTCTCGATCGAAGCTATCATGTCGCGTGGAATCGACTTGCCTTTCGTCGTCTACAACACATTCTACGACAAGGACAAGATAATCGCCGCGGACACCCTTGGGTTCATCAGGCGTTATCTGGAACGTCACCTTCCCTCGACCCGCCTGCTGGTGATGCCACCCCTCGTTTAACCAATCTTAGTTGAATTGTGTTAAAATAGACGCTTTCTCTTTGATTGTTGGCTGAAAAACGATAAATTTGCAATTCAAAACATTTCGTCACTTCGTCACATTACAAAAGCTAAGTTTAAAAGCAAGCTTATTCTACTAATGAAGTTTATAAAATATTCCCTGGTGGCACTGGCTTTAGGCGCTTTTATGGCTCCCGAGGCATCGGCTGTCATTGACAATCCCATGACCCAGGCGGTCATCCGCGTCTATGACCAGCAGCTGCGTGCCAATCCCAAGGACTATCTGACATGGTTCCGCCGTGCCAACGAATACTACCGCCACAAGGAGTACGTCCAGGCACTCGACGATATCAACAACGCCCTGCTCTATGCACCCGCAGGTAACGAGGACGGTACCCGCTTCCAGGCCTACATGCTGCGCGCAGGCATCTATAACCAGACCAACAAACCTGCTCTGGCCCTTGCCGATCTCAACTCGGCCATTGCCCTTGAGCCCCAGTCGGCCCAGGCTATTTACCAGCGCGCCAATACCCTGCTGACGCTTAACGCCATCGCTGACGCACGCCAGGATTTCATCCGCATCCAGCGCATGAACAGCCGCAGCCCGGAGGCCCTCATTGGCCTTGCACGCTGCAGCGCCATGGAAAACAACTACGCTATGGCCACCGACCTGCTCGAGCAGGCTGTATCGTTCTCGCCCAACGAGCCCGAGATTTACCTGCGTCGCGCCGAGGTGCGCAAGATAATGGGAGACCACGACGGAGCCGTCGAGGATCTGCTCGTGGCTATTTCGCTCGATTCGCGTGACCAGCGCACGATCGCCGCTCTGGTGAATTACGGCAACAGCAACTACAAGGCAGTGATTGACGGTCTTGGCCGCGTCATTGAATCGGTTCCCGGCAACGGTCTCTACCGCTACCTGCGCGCCACCATCGCCCAGGCCCACTACAATTACCTCGCCGCCATTGACGACTTCCAGACCATCATAGACCAGCGCCTGTACAACTACCACGGCCTCAACGCCTCGATCGCCCGCTGCGAACTCGGGCTGGGCCGTTACGACGAGGCTCTCGCTCAGATTGACGAGGCCATCGGCGCTTCGGGCGGTACGGAGGCTGAATACTATGTCGTGCGCTCGCGCATTCTCCGCGCCCAGCAGCGCCACGACGAAGCCATCGCCGCCGCCGGTCACGCGATGGTGATCGACCGCAACTATGTTCCGGGGCTCATCGAGATGTCCCTCAACTATGTCGACAAGAAAGACTATGAGCAGGCCATCGCCGTTCTTGGCGAAGCTTCCATGCTCGACGCCAACAATCCCGAAATCTACATTCTGCGCGCCTGGATCCTCGGCACGTTCATGAATCAGCCGGCAGCCGCGCGCCAGTCCTACCAGCAGGCGCTCGACGTGGAAGGCTTCTCGGACGACAACGCCTCGTCGCTGCGCGGATTTGCCCTGCTTGCCCTCGGCCGTGCCGACGAAGGCGACCGCTGGATGGAGAATATCCTGACGACCGTTCCCGACAACGACGGGCGCAACAACTACCTCGGAGCCTGCTACTACATGCTGCGCGACGATGACGAGCGCGCCCTGCAATGTGTCGAGAAATCCCTGATGGCGGGTTACAGTGACAATCACAACTGGATGAACAACACCGACGGCCCCGTCAACGCCGGAGCTCTCCGCGACGACCTGCGATTCCTGAGGCTAATGCAATCCTACAACAGTATATTCGGAAAATAAACTCAATTTTATTCATCAAATACACAATTTTTTTAATACCATCTAAAACCATTTACAACTAAACTTTGTTAGAATTTTACTATTTACCAAGTGTGAAACGACTAAAGAACTAAAACTCTAAAATTTCCAATATGAAAAAAATCGCATTATTCTTAACAGTTGCATTGTGCTCCCTGGCCGTATCGGCACAGAACGTAGCTAAAAACGAACTCAAGCAGCTCCAGGCCTTCCTGAGCCAGCCCGCTGAAGAGGCTGTAACCAACGCCGAAGCTCTCAAGATCACTGACCTCAAGACTCCCGCCGCATGGGAAGGCGTTGTCGTTGAAAACGGCCACGTCGTATCCATCGACTGGAAAGGCAAGAAACTCGCCGGTTCTCTCGATCTCTCGGGCTTCACCGCTCTGAAGACTGTTGATGTTTCCCGCAACAAACTGACCGCCCTCAACGTAGCCGGCGACGCCGCTCTTAACGAGCTCAACGCTTCCCGCAACAACCTCGCCGAGGTTAATGTTACCGGTATTTCACAGATCGTGAAGCTTGTCCTCAACAACAACCGTCTGACCGACATTGATTTCACCGGCATGCCCTTCATCCAGGAACTGAACCTGTCTTCCAACCAGTTCACTGCCCTGAATGTTTCCAACTCTTCAACCCTGAAGTCGCTCAACTGCCAGTCCAACAAGCTTGAGACTCTGATCGTTGACAACTGCACCGCCCTGAAGGATCTCTACTGCGGCTACAACAAGCTCCAGAGCCTCACCCTCGCCGGTCTGACCAGCCTCCAGAACCTCAACACCGACGACAACCAGCTCTCCAACCTCGTTGTTTCGAATCTTCCCTCGCTGTCCTTCTTCGTTTGCTCGGACAACAACATGAAGACTCTCACCGTCAACAACTGCAACGCTCTTCTTGACCTCGTCTGCTCTTACAACGACCTGACCGCTCTCAATGTAGAACAGTGCCCCAACATCCAGTTTGTTGACTGCTCTTACAACGACCTCCAGAACCTCAACCTGAGCAACCAGTTCTTCCTCCAGCGTCTTATCTGCAACAACAACGAGCTTACCACTCTCGATGTATCTTACGACAACGCACTGACCTACATCAACTGCCGTTACAACCAGATCATCGATCTGCGCACCCAGGCTTGCCCCAACCTGCGCATGGTTGCTTGCCAGTGGAACTACTAATAACATCCGCGACAGCGTAGAAACATAACATAAACTACCTGATATACCGCCCCGGGCCTTCCGCCCGGGGCGTTTTTCATGCTACGACAGACGTTTTTTGAGCCGTTATATGTCCAAAAACATTATTTTTAGGTAGCGGGAAGCGGGGTTAAAGATTTTTTGATTAACTTTGCAAAATGTTACCGTTCTTACTGAAACCGTATTTAAGAAAGGTTATCTGGGGTGGCACCGCCCTGTCGCGTTTCAAGAGGCTCCCGGCTTCGCTCGACCATATCGGCGAGAGCTGGGAAGTATCGGCCATGCCCGGCCACGAGTCAACCGTGGCCAGCGGCGAGATGGCCGGTCTGTCGCTGGGCGACGTTTGCCGCCTGCACGGCCGGGAACTTCTCGGCGACGACCTCTTTGAATTCACCGGCGGAGAATTTCCCCTGCTGGTGAAGTTTATAGATGCGGCCGACGATCTCTCGGTGCAGGTTCATCCGGGCGATGCCATGGCGGCGCGGCTCCACAACAGCCACGGCAAATGCGAGATGTGGTACATCCTTGCCACCGAGCCCGGCAGCCGTCTCGGCGCCGGATTGCGCGACTCCCTCACCCCCGAGACATTTGCCGCAAGCGTTGCCGACGGTTCCGTCACCGACCACCTGGCCTGGTACGAAACACATCCAGGCGACGTTTTTTACTTGCCCGCCGGCCATGTCCATTCCATCGGAGGCGGCAACCTGCTTCTCGAGGTGCAGCAACCCAGCGACATCACCTACCGCATATATGACTATGACCGTCGCGACGCCGACGGCTCGGCACGCGAGCTCCACATAGATCGGGCCACCGAGGCTATCGACTATAACCCCGCGTCCAACTGTCGCGTAGATTATCACGGCGACGATCTGCTCGACGTGGAGCATTTCAAGGTGAAACGTCTTGTGCTCAAGGCCGACGAGCCCGTGACCCTGAACGGCCCCCTGACGGCCGTGATGTGTATCGACGGCTCGGCCGAGGCTTTGTTTGATGGCGGCTCGCTCACCGTAGGCCGCGGCAACACGATGCTCGTTCCGGCCGGCTCAAAAGTCGAGCTGCGCGGCCCGGCCACTGTTGTAACCGTCACCCCCTGAGAGACCTTTTCGAGCCATGCCAATCATAGATTATAAGAATGTCGAGATCCTGCGCAAGGAGCACGTCGTGCTCAAGGACGTCAACTTCACCGTCGACGCCGGGGAATTTGTTTACCTCATCGGTAAGGTCGGCTCGGGAAAAAGCTCGCTTCTTAAATCCTTCTACGCCGAAGTTCCGGTTAATACAGGCACGGCCAGCGTTTTTGACTACGACATGACAAACCTGCGACGCCGCGACATCCCCTATCTGCGACGCCGCGTCGGAATCGTGTTCCAGGACTTCCAGCTGCTCACCGACCGCACCGTCTACGGCAATCTCGACTTTGTGCTCCGCGCCACCGGCTGGAACGGACGGGCCGAGCGCGACGAGCGCATCGATGAAGTCCTGCGCCAGGTGGGCATGGCAAATAAGTCCTACAAAATGCCCCATGAGCTCTCGGGCGGCGAGCAGCAACGCGTCGTTATCGCCCGGGCACTCCTCAACAGCCCCGATCTGATTCTGGCCGACGAGCCCACCGGCAATCTCGACCCCGAGACCGGCATGTCGATCGTGGGACAGCTCCACGACATCGCCGCCAAGGGCACGGCCGTGGTCATGGCTACACACAACCTTTCTCTGCTCGATACATTTGCCGGCCGCACAGCCCGCATCGAAGCAAAAAAACTCATCACAGACCCGCAGAAATGAAAATTCTGAAATTTGGAGGCACCTCGGTTGGCACGGCCGACCGCATGCGCCATGTGGCACGGCTGGTCCTTGACAGCGGCCGTAACGTCGTTGTACTCTCGGCCATGGCCGGCACCACCAACACCCTTGTTGAAATCTCCGACTATCTTTATAAGAAAAATATTCCCGGCGCCCAGGAAACGCTCAACGGCCTGCGACAGAAGTATGCCGAGGTAATCGGCGAGCTCTACAGCACTCCCGAGGCCCGCACCCGCGCCGAGAGCGCCATAGAGCGCGTTTTTAACTTCATTGCCCGCTTCATGGAAGGCGAGTTCACAGCGGCCGAGGAAAAGGAAGTACTGGCCTGCGGCGAGCTCATGTCTACTGCCCTGATGCAGATCTACCTCGAGGAACTCGGGGTTAAGTCGGTGCTGCTTCCCGCGCTCGAATACATGCGCACCGCCCAGGGTGGCGAGCCCGACATGAAATATATTTCAAGCCGCCTGCGCCGGCTCATGGATCTTGAACCGGACGCTGAACTGTGGCTCACCCAGGGCTACATCTGCCGCAACGCCTACGGCGAGACCGACAACCTGCGCCGCGGCGGCAGCGATTACTCGGCATCGATCATCGGCGCCGTGCTCGAGGCCGACGAAATCCAGATCTGGACCGACATAGACGGCATGCACACGGGCGATCCCCGCGTGGTTGAACACACCCGCCCCGTCAAGCAGCTCCACTTCGAGGAAGCGGCCGAGCTGGCCTATTTCGGTGCCAAAATCCTGCATCCCACCTGTGTCCTTCCGGCCAAGCTGGGCAATATACCCGTGCGCCTGCTCAACACCCTTGAGCCCGAGGCTGAAGGCACCCTCATCGCCAATTTCCCGCCCGACGGCACCATAAAGGCTGTCGCTGCCAAGGACAACATCACGGCAATAAAAATCAAGTCGGGCCGCATGTTGCTCGCCTACGGCTTCCTGCACAAGGTCTTCGAGACTTTTGACAGCTACAACACCGCTATCGACATGATGGCGACAAGCGAGGTAGGTGTCTCCGTTACGATCGACGACACCGACCATCTGGCCGATATCGTCGACGAGCTCAAGCATTTCGGAACCGTCAGCGTCGACAGCGACATGGTCATCATCTGTGTCGTCGGTGATTTCAGCGGCGACGCCGGCAGCCGTTACTGCAGCGATGTCCTCCGCGCCCTGGAAGGCATCCCCGTCAGAATGATTTCCTACGGCGGCAGCGCCTATAACATCAGCGTGCTTGTCAAGGCATGTGACAAAGCCCGCGCCCTCAACAGCCTCAACACTCACTTATTCAATATCAACAAATGATTAAGCACACCGTTACATTCAAGCTCAAAGGCACCCCCGAGGAGCGCCGCGAAGCCGCCACCCGCTTTGCCGCCGCCCTCGAGGCACTCCCCGCCGTCATTCCTCAATTGCTTTCAATCGAGACCGGCGTCAATATCAACCCCGCTGAAAGCTGGGACATCACGCTGACAGCCACAGCTGCCACGCTCGAGGACGTAGCCGCCTACTCGGCCCATCCCGCCCACGTCGCCGCCGTCGCCATCATCGCCGGCTGCAAGGAAGCCCGCGCCTGCGTCGACTACGAGGTGTGACGCCTGTATCGCCCGGCAAGATAAGCGATCAACACAGCGACGAGCAACCACCACCGGCGGCTCACCCCCGCCGGCGATTTCTCCCGCTGCTGAATCTTTAAATCGGAAATTGCGTCCACCGCAGTTTCCGATTTCTCATCTTTACCGTGCGCAACCGTCTGCCGTGCCTCTGCCCGGCGGACGGTCGCCGTCACGACGCGCCGGGGCGAGTCGAGATACTCGACCACGATCACGGGCGAATCAAGCGACAC
>CAYVTB010000069.1:0-10962 GCA_964454365.1 uncultured Bacteroides sp.
CCATGCGGGTGCCGCGGTCGACGAGTTTGGCGTTGGTGAGCTGCATGTTGACCATCTTGTTGCCCTTGACGCGGCCCATCTTGATCATGACCGAGGTAGTGATCATGTTGCAGATCATCTTCTGGCCTGTGCCCGACTTCATGCGCGACGAACCGGTGACATACTCGGGACCTACGACCATCTCGATAGCGATGTCGGCGGCCTCGCTCACGGGAGCGTCGGGGTTGGAGGTGATGGCGGCGGTCAGGATGCCGTGCTCGCGGCAGTCCTTCAGAGCACCGATGACATAGGGAGTGGTACCCGAGGCGGCGATACCGATCACGGTGTCCTTGTCGTTGATATCATATTTTTCAAGGTCGTGCCAGCCCTGGTGAGTGTCGTCTTCGGCATTCTCCACGGCATTGCGCAGGGCGACGTCGCCACCGGCGATGAGGCCGATGACCCACGAGGGGTCCATGCCGAATGTCGGGGGAATTTCCGAAGCGTCGAGCACGCCGAGACGGCCCGATGTGCCGGCACCCATGTAGAAGATGCGGCCGCCCTTCTTCATGCGGGCCACGATCTCGGTCACGAGCTTCTCAATCTGGGGGATAGCTTTCTCAACTGCGAGGGCTACTTTCTTGTCCTCGGTGTTTATGTCGTGGAGTATCTCGCCGACGCTCTTCTTTTCGAGGTCGTTGTAGAGCGAGGGCTGTTCGCTGATTTTTACAAATGCCATTGCGATAGATTGGTTTTAAGAGTTTTATAGATTGTTAGTGGAGAGCGTAGCGTTATCAGGCTGTGTGGAACTTGATGAGGCCTTCCATGGGGCTCTTGATGATGGTGCCTACGGTGCAGCCACAGGCGGCGGCAGCCTCCTCGAGAACGGGGCGGTAGTAGTGGGCGATGGAGCCGATGAAATTAACCTTGAGCGAGGCGTAGTCCTTGTACTGCTGAATGTTGCGCACAAAGAAGGCCTTGAACGAGTTGAGCACGAGATTGTGGACCTCGGGGCGGTCGATGTTTTCGATCAGGAAGGGGGTGACTGAAGCCAGAAAGCGGTTGCCCTGGGGTTCCTTGTACACGCGGCGGATGATGGTCAGGCGGTCAAGGTCATACTGCTTGAGGAACTTCTCGCAAAGGTCGGCGGGAAGTTGATTCTTGAGAACGTCGCCCAGAAGGATCTTGCCGAGCACGGCGCCCGAGCCTTCATCGCCGAGGATATAACCAAGCGGGGAGACATTGTCGCGGATTTCAGTGCCGTCGTAATAGCAGGAGTTGGAGCCGGTGCCCATGATGCAGGCGATGCCTGCTTCGCGGCCACAGAGGGCGCGGGCGGCTGCCAGCAGGTCGGTGTGGACCTCGACAGTGACGGCGGTCGGGAAATTGGCGCGGATAGCGCGGGCTACGTTGCCGCATACTTCATCCGAGATACAGCCGGCGCCATAGAAATAAACTTCTTCAACGGGATAGCCGGTGAGCTCGGGAACGAGCTGCTCGGCGATGCGCTGGCGCATCTCTTCCTCGGTCAGCATCACTGCGTTCATTCCGAGGGTAAATACTTGTTTTTCGACTTTTGTGTTGTTGAGCAGGCACCAGTCAATCTTGGTGCTGCCGCAGTCTGCTACGAGAATCATATCTTAATATAAATTTTCTTTTTATAAAGTATAAGGCCCACGAGCCAGTTGATAATCACGAAAAGGATAGCGAAGAGCAGCGAGGCCAGCGCATCGTGGCCCCCTGCCAGGGGAATGAGCACGTCGTTATAGGCCCAGCCCTTGATCGATGTGAAGCCGTCGCCGACGGGAATCTTCACGGCGCCCAGCACTATCGAGAGGATCGCGCCGAGGCAGTAGAGGAACAGCGGATTGATACCGAAGACCTCGAAGAAGCGGCACCAGCGCTTCTTGCCCTTGATGTCGATGATCCAGATCAGCAGCCCGAGGAAGCTCGACGCCAGGCCGCAGGTGGTGAGGACAAAGGTCGGCGACCAGATTTTCTTGTTGATGGGCACCCCGTAGGAGAGCAGGAAGCCCGCAAAAGTCAGGATAGTGCCGGCGATAAACAGGCGGTTGATGCGGTCGCGGTTGTCCTTGATCGACACCAGCCATGAGCCGCAGATGAAGCCTATCAGCATATGGGCGATCGAGGGAAGCGTCGACAACAGGCCCTCGGGGTCAAATTTCAGCGTCACGCCGTCGACCGTGTCGGCATACATGTGGTCGGCGCCGAGCACGCGGTGGTCGACAATCGAGATGACATTTGTGTCGGCAAATTCAAAGCCGTTGCCACAGATCAGCATGATGGTATATACCACCAGCATGCCGCCGACTACCCAGGGCAGATAGCGGTGCTTGATCCACAACGCCAGCAGCGATCCCACGCAGTAGCAGATTGCCAGGCGCGGCATGACGCCGAGGATGCGGATATGGTCAAAGTTCAGGACGGCTTCCCAGAACGTGAGATCACTCAGCACGCCGCGCAGGAAGAGGCCAAACCAGGCGATGAACATACCGATAAAGAAAATCACTACCGAGCGGCGGAGGATTTTCCACATGGCTTTCCCCGAGAAGGTGAATTCATATTTGCGCAGCGAGAAATAGGTCGACACGCCCATGATGAACATGAAGAAGGGGAAAACCAGGTCAGTGGGTGTGAGGCCATTCCACGGAGCGTGTTCCAGCGGGGCATAGATGTGGCCCCATGAGCCGGGGTTGTTGACCAGAATCATGCCTGCGATGGTGATACCGCGCAGGATGTCAAGGGCCAGCAGACGCTTGGGCTTGGCTGTGGTTGTTTGTGACATGGTTGTTTCAGATAATGATTAGTTATTGGGTTCAGTGGCGCCGGCAAGCGGGCGGGTGTGCTCGTCGACGAGGTAAACGATAGACTTGTAGGGTACGCCCGAGTTGGTGGTGAGACCCACTTCACAGGTGCGCGAATTGGAGTAGCCGGCTGTGACGGCCGCCTTCTCGATGGCCGGGCGCAGGTTGCGCAGGCCCCAGGCGTTGAGCTCGGGAACCGTGAAGCCCTTGTCGCCCGCGAAGCCACAGCAGCCGACGGCTGCCGGCACGGTCACATTGGTCGAGCAGCGGCGTGCGAGGCCGATCATAGTGTCGGCCAGGCCCATCAGGCGCGACGAGCAGGTGACATGCACGGCGATGGATTCGTTGCCGGGCGTGAATTCGAGATAAGGCGCGAGATACTTGTCGATAAACTCGGCAGGCTCGTAGAGCTTCATGCTCTTGATGTGGTCGCGCATGCGGTGGAGACAGGGGCTCTGGTCACAGAGAACGGGGTACTTGCCGTGCTCGCTTGCCTCGATAAGAGCTTTTTCGAGACGGGCGGTCATTTCGTCGGCCACCTCGGGCATGCCCTTGCTTTCCCAGATCATGCCGCAGCAGAGTTTCTCCATGCCCTTGGGGAAGATCACGCGGTAACCGGCCTTGTGGCACAGTTTCACCATCGTCTCGACCAGAGGCTTGGAAGTGGAAGCCGCTTCTTCCGAAGGACCCATCGTGCGGTTGATGCACGAGGGGAAGTAAACCACGGCGCGATCGGCGGCGGGCTGCTCGGCCTTGGCGGTCTTGGAGGGGTTGAAGGGCTTGGGAAGCGACGGTGTCCACAGGGGGAAACCTGTCTTATGCAAGGCTTTGCCTACTGCCGTGACACCCTTGTCGCCGATGACTTTGTGAGCGATATCGGCGGCTCCGAGCGCCAGGCGCAGGCCCTTGGTGATACCGTTGAGATGGTTGGCGGCAAAGACGCCGGTCTTGTATCCGAGGGAACCTTTGGGAAGATTCTTTTCGCGCACGACGTGGATGATCTCGCCTGTGTTGATGCCCATGGGGCAGGAAGTCGAGCACAGGCCGTCGCCGGCACAGGTCTCGTTGCCAAGGTAACGGAAACCTTTCTCGAGTTCCTTGGCACGCAGTAGATCATCGGTGCCGCCGAGTTTCTTCAGGCGGGCAATCTCGCGCAGGACAACCGTGCGCTGGCGGGCCGACAGAGTGAGGCCGCAGCTGACACAGTTGGGCTCGCAGAAACCACACTCGATGCACTTGTCCACCAGGGGATGCAGCGGGGGCAGCGGCTTCATGCCTTTGATGTAGCACTCGGGATCTTCGTTGAAGATGACACCGCGGTTGAGGATGCCGCGGGGATCGAAGGCATCCTTGATGCGGCGCATGTAGCCATAGGCCACGTCGCCCCATTCGCGTTTTACGAAGGGAGCCATGTTGCGGCCCACGCCGTGCTCGGCCTTGAGCGAGCCGTCATATTTGTCCACCACCAGGTGCTCGATGTGCTCCATCAGAGTGCGGTACTTCTCTACATCGGCCTTGGTCTCGAACGACTGGGCGATGATGAAGTGATAGTTGCCTTCGAGGGCGTGGCCATAGATGCATGCATCCTGGTAGCCGCTCTTGTGCAGCAGATCGATCAGGTCGAGAGTCGCCGAGGGAAGGTCCTCGATATAGAAGGCGATGTCCTCGATGATGGCGGTGGTGCCCAGGGGACGCGTACCGCCGACCGAGGGGAAGATACCCGAGCGAAGGGCCCACCAGGCCGAGGTCTCCGCGGGATCGGTCGAGAAGTGGGCTTCCTTGAAGAGCTTGAAGTCTTTCACGACATCCATGATGGCGTCGATATTCTTCTGCAGGTCTTCGGGCGTGTCGGCCTTGGTGTCCATCAGCAGGGCCGTCAGGCCGCGGCCGGTGGGATCGTTGACACTGGCGAGCGACTTGGGATCGAGCAGCTCGCAGGAGTCGACCGGCGCCCCCTTCTTCAGCGCTACCACGCAGCGGCAGGCTTCGGCGATGTCGCTGAAATAGAGCATTGCCGAGGCCGCGCACTTGTAGAGATGGGACGTCTCGAGAGTTGCCGTGCTCAGGAAGCCGAGGGTTCCCTCGCTGCCCACGAGGCAGTGGGCGATGATGTCAAAGGGATCGGTGTATTTGATGAAGGGCAGGATATTGAGGCCGGTGACATTCTTGATGGAATATTTGTGGCGTATGCGGCGCACAAGGTCGGTATCGGCCATGATCGCCTGCCTGATGCTCTCGATTTCCTTCAGCAGTCCGCTGTGGGTGATCTCGAAGTCGCGGCGCGACTCGGGATCGCCGGTGTCGAGGATAGTACCGTCGGCCAGCACGATGCGCATCGATTTCAGGATATGGTCGCTGTTGGCGTGCGTGCCGCAGTTCATGCCCGAGGCATTGTTGATGATGATGCCACCGACGCTCGCCGCTTTCTTCGAGGCGGGGTCGGGGGCAAACATGCGTCCGTAGGGTTTAAGAATCTCGCTCGCCTCGCCGCCCAGAATACCGGGCTGCATCGTGATGTATGCGGCGTCGGGCGATACTTCATATTTGTTCCACGAGCGGTCTATCACGATCAGCACCGAGTCGGTGATGGCTTGCCCCGAGAGGCTGGTGCCTGATGCGCGGAAGGTCACGGGAACGTCGAGCCGCGTGGCTTCGCTCAGGAGCTGCGAGACTTCCTGCTCGTTGTTGGCCCTGACCACGATCTGAGGTATCATCCGGTAGAAGCCGGCGTCGGTGCCCCAGGCCAGGGTGCGCAGGGGATCGGTATAAATGCGTCCTGAGGGTATGAATTTCTTTATCGCTTCGAGATATGCGAGGTGTCGAGGTGAGGCGGTCATCTTATGATGTGTAGCGTTTAATTACTTGTAGAGATAGTATTTCGAGGAAGCGGCGCGGAAGGGCTCGGCGTCCTTGTTCCAGTAGTCGATGATGTCGGCTACCTTGTGGTTCTCGGCAAAGCGGCGGCGGATTTCCTTGCTGCCCGAGACCTTGTCAAACATGTTGAAACGGCCCGCGTCGGCATTGCCTTCGAGGAAGGTTGCTTTCTCGGGGTACATGTCGGCGAGTTCCTGCATCACATAGAACTGGGTGAGTGACAGGGGAGCGGCTTCGCGGTCGGTGACATAGACTTCAACGCCGGCCAGGTTCTCGCCCTTGCCTACCGAGTAGAAGGGCTTGATGTGGATGGGGCGGAACTGGAGACCGGGAAGGTTGAGGGCGTTCATGCGGCGCGAGAGTTCCTCAGCGTCAACCCACTCGGCACAGAAGAGCTTGAACGGCTCGGTGTAGCCCACGCCGATGTTCATGTAGCCGAGCTCGCCAAGAATACCGCTCACGGGATAGAGGACGGCAGCCTCGGGGTTGGGGATATGGGGCGAGGGAAGAACCCAGGGCATGCCTGTCTCGCGGAAGTCCATGTCGCGTGTCCAGCCTTCCATGGGAACGACGGTCAGATCAACCTTGAGGTTGTCGCCGATGAGGCCTTCGTTGTTGAGATAGAGGGCGAGCTCGCCGGGAGTCAGACCGTAAACGTAGGGGATGGGGAACTGGCTCACGAAGGAGTAGCACGAATCCTCGACGAGGCAGCCTTCCACCTTGTTGCCGCCCACGGGGTTGGGACGGTCAAGTACCATGAATTCCTTGCCGAGTTCGGCGCAGGCCTCCATGGCGAGGCCCATCGTGGAGATAAATGTGAACGAGCGGCAGCCGATGTCCTGGATATCGTAGATGAGGACGTCGACGTCTTTCAGCATTTCGGGAGTAGGCTTGCGGGCGCTGCCGTAGATTGAGTAGACGGTGACGCCGGTAGCGGGATCGACAAAGTTGTCGACATGGTCGCCGGCATGAACGTCGCCGCGCACGCCGTGCTCGGGAGCGTAGAGCCCCACGAGTTCCACGCCGGGAGCTTCATGGAGAATATCGATGGTGGAGCGCAAGTTGTTGTCTACGCCGGTGGGATTGGTGATGAGACCCACGCGCTTGCCCTGCAGGCTCTTGAAACCGTTGTCACGGAGAACTTCGATGCCGGGCTTCACAACGGGCGCGGCCGAGAGGCTCAGGGCGGTCATTACGCCCAGAGCCAGTGTAAATATCTTTTTCATTTTATTAAACTTCTGCATCTTCAGTAATATCTTCTTCGATCACTTTATTGACCTTGCGGCCGTAGTTGGGGTCGATGTGCGGGTAAACGAGTGCGGTGACGCCCCAGGTTGCGAATGTGCAGCAGAGGACATACCAGAAGAAACCGTTGTAACCGAGCTGTTCCTCAACCCAGCCGGCAATCATGCCCGGGAGCATCATGCCGAGAGCCATGAAGGCAGTGCAGATGGCGTAATGGGAGGTCTTGTAAGGACCGTCGGCGAAATACATCATGAAGAGCATGAAGGCGGTGAAGCCGAAGCCGTAACCAAACTGGTCGATGAATACGCAGGTATAGATTGAGATGCTGCCCCAGAGGGTATTCACGTCAGGTTCAAAATAGCTCAGGGCGATGTAAACAATGGAGTTGAGCGAGATGCACAGGGCCATGGGCCAGATCCACTTCTTCAGACCGCCGGCCGAGGCGCAGATACCGCCGATGATGCCGCCGACCGTCAGGCCGATAACGCCGATGGTACCGTAGGCAAGACCGACCTGAGCGGTCGTGAGGCCGAGACCGCCGACGCTCTGCGGGTCAACGAGGAAGGGCTGGATGAGCTTGATGAGCTGTGCTTCGGGAAGGCGATACAGCAGCATGAACAGCACGGCGATGAAGACATATTTCTTCTGGAAGAAAGTCGTGAATGAATCGCCGAATGAGCGGACAACGGCGCCCACGCCGCCTTTACCGTCGGCGTCGACTGCAGGCTTGTCACTTGTGGGATAGGGGAGGATGAAGAGGTGATAGACCGATACCACGCCAAAGAACACTGCCATGCAGGCAAATGTCGTGATCCATGCCTGGGGAATGTTGGCCATGCTCACTTCGAGATAGCCGGCAAGGGCAACAAGACCACCTTGACCGAGAATCGAGGCGCAGCGGTAGAATGTCGAGCGGATGCCCACAAACAGACTTTGCTCATTTGTATTTAGGGCAAGCATGTAGAAGCCGTCTGAGGCGATATCGTGTGTGGCTGATGCAAAGGCCATTACCCAGAAGATAGCCAGACACAGGGTGAAAAGGTTGACCGAGACGTTGCCGGTAGCGATTTCGGCGGCGCCGGGAGTAGGAATAGTGAAGGCCACGCCGGCGAGGGCGAGGGTGACGATGATCTGCATGGTTACTGTCCACCAGCGCTTGGTCTTGATTACATCGACAATAGGGCTCCAGAAGGGCTTGATGACCCAGGGAAGGTAGAGCCAGCCGGTGTAGAGGGCGATGTCGGCATTGGACATGCCCAGTCGCTTGAACATCATCACTGAAATCATGTTCACAGCGAAATATGGAATACCCTGTGCGAAGTAGAGTGTCGGAATCCACGCCCAGGGATTTCTTTTTGTAGGATGTTTCATTGTGACGGATAGATTGGTTTATGGTTTTATGTTAGCTGTATCAGCTGTAGAGCGGTGTCAGCTTCGAGCCGGGGAAGTAGTGCTCGAGGATGGTTTTGTAGGGATAGCCCTTGGCACCCATGACGGCTGCACCGATCTGGCAGAGGCCTACGCCGTGTCCCCAGCCTGCACCGTGAAGACTGATGCGGGCGGGAATGCCGCTTGCCTCGTCGATGTCGTGGCGATGAACGGTGAAGGCCGAGCTGTAGAGATGGCTCGGCGATAGGGTGCGACGTATCTCGAGTTCCTTACCGATGACCATGGTGCGCTTGGTGCCGGTTATGCGCAGGCGCCAGATACGGCCTGATGTTCCGCGGGCAAGCGGTTCGAGATTGATGATGTCGCCGAAGTCGATGCCCGAGCGGTCGCGCACAAGCGCGGCAAGCTCCTCGCGGGTGTATTCGACTTTCCAGCGGTAGAAGTCGGTTGTCTCCTGGTCGTAGTTGTTGAGAACCTGCTCGAGGATGCTCTTGTCGGCCGTGTTGCAGAATGCTTCAGGACGGCCTTCGATCCATTCATCGGCTGCCTTTTCTTCCTTGAGATCGGGGAAGTCCATGGGCTCGGTGCTGTCGCGGCGTGCAACCAGGTAGGAGAACTTGCGCGGTTCCCAGCAGTACTCGAATTCCTCGAATACGCCGCCGCAGCATTTGGAGAAGCGGGCGTCACAGAGCGAGCCGTCCTCGGGGTCGGTAAGAACCTGGCCTCGGGTGGCGGCGATAGCCTCGGCGACCTTGGGGGTCGACTGGCGCGTGATGCCCTGGTAGCGCTGGCAGTGGTCGTCGGCGCAGACGTCAAAGTTGACGTGGTCCTCGCGGTCATACCAGCGGATGAGCTCGTCGTCAGTAATGGTCATGGCGCTGTAGGCAGTGCCGGTTTCTTCAATGTGGCGGTTTTTGGCGATCTGGGCCAGCAGCCATGAGCGGGAAATCACGGCATGGGCCTTGAGCAGTTCGAGCGAAGCATGAGCGCTCATTTCCGAGGAGATGACGCTCAGCAGGTAGTCTTCGACAGGGAGGATGTTGATGATTGTCAAGCGGTCTCCCTCGACAATCACCCGGCACGCGCCCGAAAATCGCTGGTCTTCGCGGCGTTCCCAGTGGAAATTGACGCCTATAATAACATCTTTGATTTCAAAGGATGCGCCCTTGGGTTCCAGAGGCTTGAGGTCGATGGAGTCATAGACCCGGCCCTGCCAGGCGATGCGTCCGCCGGGGGCGAGGCTGAAAGTCTGGGGTCCGCGGACGATTGTGTCGCCGTTCTTGTAGTCGGCCAGAAGGCTGATGTTGATTTCGGGAGCGCTGAGGATGCCAACGCTTATATCGGGTTCTTGTGCCATGGTGGTGTCGTAGAGTGGGGGATAATGATTTATTTGACGTCGGCGGCGATAGCGGCGATTTCGTCGGCGCTCAGGCACAGTTCATCAAGAACCTGCTGGATCTTGGCGGCGTCAAGTGCGTTAAAGTCTTTTTCAAGCGGGGTGATGAATACGCCGCCCATGTCGACCGATGCGGGGCTCAGGAGCATGGTGCCCTCTCCCTCGGTGCCGTAGAATGAAGGACGATGGCGTTTGCGCGGAATAACTACCAGGCGCACACCGGCAGGGGTGGGGTAGCAGAGCAGGTTCATCATGGGCTCTTTCTCGCCTTCGGGAACAGGGATGGCGTCGTAGAGGCGCTTGAACAGGCGTTCGCCGGCCTCAGGATCTGCGGCGTCAATCACAAATACCTTGATAGGCAGCGTGTCGACCATGGCCAGGGTGGCGTCGCCGTCGGTGGCTACGGTCTTGAGTTCGGCGTCTTCAAGAGCTGCTCCAAGGGTGAGGAAGTCGCTGTTGCCGGCCTGGAAGTGCATGTGATCGGGTGCCGAAGCGCCACATTTGGGACCGTTGTAGAACACGGTATAGTCTTCCAATTCGGCTGCCAGGCGCATCATGTCGGCGATGCGGCCGGTGATGAGCTGGTCGGTGTGGCTTCGGTCGGGAATAGTGAGGTGACGCGGGAAGATGGGGAAGGGATTGATAAGGATGGTGTAGCGGCCACCCCAGTCGATGCCGCGCTGTACGGCCGGGCGATTCTCGGCACAGAGGAAGCACTTGCGTTCCTTGAGCGACTTGGCGTCGACCTTGGCCGAGGATGACACGATGCGGGCCGGGTTGAACTGTACCTTGACTGTCCAGCCGGGGAGTTCCACTTCCTTCACGCGGACACCCTTCAGCGCCTCGAAATTGCCGGCGGCCTGGGGCCACTCGGCAATTTGCGATGCGATGAAGCTGTCAATCTGCTGCGAGTTGACTTTGCTTTCCATTATTTTTCCTTATTCATGGCGCAGCGGGCCTGGAGTTCCCAGGTGCGGATGCGGTCTTTGTAGAGGTTGTTGTTGTTGGTCTTGACGATGTCAAGGGCGTGGTCGCTGTTGTCTTCCCAGCGGCGGCAGAAGTAAACTACGTCATAGACGCGGCCGATCTGGTTGTGACGCGAGAAGGCGAGACCGAGAGCGTAATCTTCACCGTAGGAGGTGTTGGGAACGTGGATTTCGCGCAGCATCGGGGTGTAGAAGGCACGGGGAGCTCCGAGACCGTTGATGCGCAGGGCGTTGTTGCGGCCGTTTTCGGGAGTCCATTCCTTGTGGT
>CAYVTB010000070.1:0-10891 GCA_964454365.1 uncultured Bacteroides sp.
TCGATGCTAAGAACATTATAAGGCACAGCGTAGGTGCCTCTGACTTGCCAGTCACCGAACATAAAGGAAGCACTGAAATCGGCACGCCAGTCGTTGCTTCTTGCCGGTCGATAATCGGAATCAAAGCGGTTCATGCTGAAGATCGCATTTCCTTTCAGTCTCAGCATGTTGCCGAAGAGGGTAGCTGACGCGCCGAAGATGAGTTTGTTGTAATGAAAATCTCCGTCATTGACCAGCTGATGATACATGATGTTGTTTTCGGCAAAATAGCGGTTGGACGTGTTGCCGTAATATTTGAGAAAGTCATAGGTGAAAGATAGACCGAACAGGCCTATTCTCCCGTTATAACTCACGAAGTTCTGGAATGCCTGTAGCTGCTCGAGGTCGGGGTTGCCCAAGGTCGCCTCGAAAAAAGATGTCCTGATCACGGCGTTATTCTTGTAAGACGGATTGTAGATGCTATGGGTATAACTACCGTCAACTGAGAAGGAGTGCTTACGGTTGATTACATAGTTCGCTCCGTAGAAGACTTTCGGCGAGAGCTGATTGTCATCGTTTCCGTCGATTGTAGAGCGAAGGTCTGTGATACCTGCTGAGGCGTAATACGACAGGTTGAAGGGTAAAGTGTGGTCAATATGTAACATAGCCATCAGATGATTGTTCTTCAATATCTGCTTGCTCGTGAAACTGCCGGAATAGACATCATGATAGTAATTGTAATACTCATCGGCTGTCACGCCCAGGCTGAGCCCGCTTGAGAAAGATTTGAAATACCCTAAGGTGAGGCTTGCCAGCACGTTGTCCTCCTTGGTGTTGTTGATTATTTCGTCAGCGCCCGTTTCGGTATAGCGGCTGCTGAAGTTTGAATGTCCATGGCGCAATGTGCTGATAAGCATTATCGTATGATTACATGGCAGGTATAGATTGTAGTGCATCTTGACTACCGGTGAAAGCCCCCGTTCCCTGCTTTCTCGGGAGGATGTAGAGGCGAAATTGAGCATTCCCGAGTATAGGATATCGTCTCGCAGGACGTTCCTTGGAGTGGCGTTGCGCGTCAAGGCGAAAGAAATGTCAAAGTGGTGGTTGTCCGTGGCATGGGCCAGTTTGAAGTTAACGTATTGAGAATTTGTGCTGGTTCGGCTTTGAATCGGTGTGACTGATTGATTCAAAATACCATCATTGAGAGCGAAAACATTCTCCGCACTGTTGAGCCGGGAATAGTTATCCCATTTGCAATTAGTAGTCAACGTCAGGGTGAGGGTGTCCTTTTTATAATTTGCCATGCCGATGTAGTTCCCGTACTGACGCGCTACGCCCTCTTCAGCAGAAAGATAGATGTTTCCGCCGTAATTGTATTGAGTGGTTATGAAGTTCAAGACGGCTCCGCTGCCGACGTATCTCCCTCCAGGATTGCGTTGATAATCAATCTGCACAATCTCCGTCGCGGCAAGGGTGGCAAGTTCATCGGGCTGCACTTCCACGCCGTTGACAAGAATAACGACATTGCGCCCGGTTGAAGTCGAAATCGACTGTTGCGAGGCATTTACATTAAAGTCAGGGAGGTTCATGTTCTCGAGCAGCACATAGCCGTTGGTGCTGTGCTTTTTCTCCAGCCTCGAAGGCCGGAGGATGACTTTTTGGGCGGTCTCGATCTGCTTGTCGGCTGTGACTACGACCTCATTCAGTTCTGTAACGGTGGAGTCGGCCGGGATTTCCTGTTGCGAATATGCCTGGAAAGGCAGCGATAGTGCGAGTGCGATAATTGACTTTTTCATACTTTGCTAATTTTGCTGCAAAGCAAATGAAAAAGCCGCTGAAGGAGATTAAAAATAGTCTGACATTTATCTGACAAATGCTGACAGTTAAGTGTGTCAGCGGTTTACGCGAAGCTCGTAGGAATCTCCCCTGTTACATATTATTTCTATACCGGTGCCGGCAAGAGCAGCCTTTGTACGTTTCACCAGAGTGTATAGCGATTCCTCGGCATTGCTCTTGTTGCCCCATAGAGCGGAGCATATCGTGGCTTTATCAACTTTCATAGCCGGTGCGTCGAGCAGCATCTGAGCAAGCTGTCTTTGCATGGGAGTGAGTTTAATACCATCGAGGGACATGACTCCAGGCGAGGCGATGACAAGTCCCCGCTCTCTTTTTCTCAAAACAATTACACTTGTCATTGACAGCAGGGAAAGGAAGAAGAGAATACCCGGTAATGTCTGGTCAGAGATTGCAAAAACCGAGGCCATCGAGCAATCGGCAAATCCCTGAACCTGTATCATAAGACCATCGGAGGCCTTCTCGGGAACAATCATTATGGAATCCGAGGCAAGTTTGTCCCCTTTAATCTTAGGAGCATCGTTGTTCTTATCGACCAGAGCCAGGATGAAATAGGCCTCGTCTTTCAGCGCGGCATACTTGAAATCTATATCGGAAGCCTGGTAGATAAGCGGTTTATGAGTGGCAGCGTGCATTTGACGCAAAGCCGCCACGGTGTCCTGTCGGGCCCATAATTCGCTGTTCTCATTTGCAAGCGCAATGATTGCCTTATTAAGGTCTTCAGTAATGTTCTGCTTGGCTGTAGAGTATGAGAAACAGCATGCCACGATGGAAGCTATTAGGAATGTCAGCGGAGCGATCATCCAATACCGGAGCGATTTACCGTTGTCTTCCGTCCATTTATTATCTTTTTTCATCCGAATATAATAGTTCACGATATTCAACCGCAATAGATTTCGGCCTTTATTCTAAGTTATTTTTGCAAAGATAAAAATAAAGCGTGACATGTAAGAAAAACGCAGCGATAATTTTAAAAATTAATAAAACTACGCCAATTACTGAATCCCGATTAAACCTGCCGGGGGAGATTGGAGGATTTTTTGTAACTTTGCGGAAAATTATAGTTTATGAAGAAAATTCTGCTGATTGTTGTGCTCCTTTTATGCGGGCTGTCGGCTGTGGCTCAGTCGGCGCGCCCGATACGCTGGCGCATGACCGTGAAGATGACCTCCGAGACCGAGGGCGTGGCAACCCTGCGCGCTGTCGTCGAGCCCGGTTGGCATCTTTATGGAACTGCGGTGCCCGACGGCGGTCCCAAAGCGACAAAGTTTTCCCTCACAGGTTCCAAAGGGGTCGAGGCCACCGGTAATATCGTGCCCTCGGTTGCTGCCAAGACTGTGCAGGACCCCGTCTTCGGCATGGAATTGACATGGTGGGACAGCAATGTGTCATTCAGCCTGCCGTTTAAGGTCACAACATCCGATGCAACATTAAGCGTGACAGTGAATTTCATGGGATGTAATGACGAGACATGCCTGCCTCCGTCCCATGAGACTCTAACATATAAATTTCAGAAATAACCTATCGTGATGAAAAAAATACTGACAATAATCCTGTTGGTGGCCGCCACTTTTGGAATGGCCGCTCAACGCCCCGTGCATGTCCGCTGGACAACTAAGGTCGAGACCATATCTGACCATAGCGGACGCATCGTGTGGACAGCCGACATCGAGCCCGGCTGGCACATCTACGGCATGAGCGACGACGCTCCGATCCCTACCGAGTTTACAGTAGACCCGGTTGACGGTCTTGAGTTTACGGGTGACGTGACCCCCTCGGTCGAGGCCGAGATGCACTTTGACGAGACTCAGAAACTCAACCTCCCCTGGTGGACGGGTACCGTGAGCTTCTCGCGCCCGTTTAAACTTGACGCCGCCTCTCAGGGTGTCAAGATAAAAGGTTCTATCAGTTACATGGCATGCACTGAAGAGGCTTGCACGCCTCCCGCTAACGAGCCTTTCGATGTTTATTTCGGCGCTCCGGTAGCCAAGCCAGTCGAAGAGCCGGCTCCTGTTGAGGAAGTCGCTCCGGCGGCCGCTCCCGTTCAGGTTGTCGAGGTCGGAGACCTGTGGGCTCCGGTGGATATCGCCGCTGCCGATGCCGGCAGTGCAGCTGTCGAGACAGCATCGTGGTGGGTTATTCTTGCCCTGGGATTCCTCGGCGGTCTGCTCGCGCTACTCACTCCCTGTGTGTGGCCCATGATTCCCATGACCGTCAGCTTCTTCCTTAAGAAAGGTAAGAGCCGCCGCCGCGCCATCCTCGACGCTGTTATATACAGCCTCAGCATCATAGTCATTTTCCTCGTGCTGGGTATCGTAATCACCCTCATCTTCGGTGCCGGCAAGCTCAACGAGGTTGCAACGAGCGCCGTGTTCAACGTGTTCTTCTTCCTGTTGCTGGTAGTCTTCGCGGTGTCGTTCTTCGGCGCTTTCGATATCAAGCTGCCCGCCCGCTGGTCCAATGCTATGGACTCCAAGGCCGAGGCCACTACTGGCATGGTTTCGATCTTCTTCATGGCCTTCACCCTGGTGCTGGTATCCTTCTCCTGCACCGGACCCATTATCGGCACCCTGCTTGTCGAGGCCGCTTCTGACGAAAGCATTCTGGGCCCCGCTCTCGGCATGGGCGGTTTCGCCCTGGGCCTGGCTCTCCCCTTCGGACTCTTTGCCTTCTTCCCCTCGCTTCTCAAAGAAATGCCCCGCTCGGGGTCGTGGCTCAACACCGTTAAGGTTGTACTGGGTTTCATAGAATTGATACTCTCGCTTAAATTTCTGTCTGTGGCCGATCTGGCCTATGGCTGGCGCATCCTCGACCGCGAGGTGTTCATTGCTTTGTGGATCGTCCTCTTTGCCCTGCTGGGTCTTTATCTGCTCGGCAAGCTGCGCTTCAGCCACGACGGCGATGTGCAGCACGTCTCCGTGACCCGCTTCTTCCTTGCCGTGGCATCGTTCTCCTTCGCCGTGTATATGCTTCCCGGTCTCTGGGGCGCACCGCTGAAATCAATCAGCGCTTTCGCTCCCCCGTTGTCGACCCAGGATTTCAATCTCTATGGCGGCACTTTCAAGGAGTTCCACGATTACGACGAAGGCATGGCCTACGCCCGCGAGAACGATATGCCCGTGTTGGTTGATTTTTCGGGATATGCCTGTGTCAACTGCCGCAAGATGGAAGGCGCGGTCTTCGATACTCAGGACGTGCGCAACATTCTCGAGCGCGACTATGTCCTGATCAAGCTTATGGTCGATGACAAGCAGCCGCTGGCTCAGCCCGAGACAGTCGAGGAATACGGCGGACTGACCACGCTCAACACTGTCGGCGACCGCTGGAGCTATCTGCAGCGCCACAAGTTTGACATCAATTCACAGCCCTATTATGTGATTCTCGACAACGATGGAAAGCCTCTCGAGGGTGCCCGTGCCTATGACGAGAACGTCGAGGAATTCACAGCCTGGCTCAATCGCGGTGTCAGCAACTATAAATCAAAACATTAAAACAGTCTTATGTCGCATACACGTCAGGAGCGCCTCGAGGCGCTCGGTCGCCTTATGGACACGCTCGACATCCTGCGTGTCAAATGTCCCTGGGACGCCAAGCAGACCAACGAGTCTTTGCGCCCCAATACCATAGAAGAAGTCTACGAGCTGGCCCAGGCCCTGCTGGGTGAAAACACGCCCGAAATCCGCAAGGAGCTGGGCGATGTGCTGCTCCACATCCTGTTTTATGCCAAGATTGCCGATGAAAAGGGCGACTTTGACATCGCCGATGTCGCCGATACCCTCAACGCAAAGCTCATCTTCCGTCATCCCCATGTATTCGGAGACGTGAAAGCTTCCGACGCTCACCAGGTGGAGCAGAACTGGGAAGACATTAAGCTCAAGGAGCGTGGCGGCAACCGCACGGTGCTCGCCGGAGTCCCCGCGGCCCTTCCCGCCCTCGTGAAGGCTTTCAGAGTCCAGGAAAAGGCTGCCAATGTAGGTTTTGACTGGGAGACTCCCGCCGAAGTCTGGGGCAAGGTCAAGGAGGAGATTTCCGAGGTCTCGGAAGCTATCGCGCAAGGCGATCAGGCCCATGTCGAGGAAGAATTCGGCGACCTGCTTTTCAGCGTCATCAATGCCGCGCGCCTCTACAAAGTCAATCCTGAAAACGCGCTGGAGCTCACCAACCGCAAGTTTATCGCGCGCTTTAACTACATTGAACAGCAGGCCACCGCTGCCGGCCGCACACTGCGCGAACTCTCGCTCGACGAGATGGAAGACCTGTGGCAGCAGGCCAAGACCGCGGTCAAGAACGACTGAATTTGAAACTCTGCATTACCGAGAAACCGAGTGTTGCGGCCGACATCGCCCGCATCCTGGGCGCTGACCGCCGTTGCCAGGGCTATTATGAAGGCTCCGGCTACCGCGTCACATGGACTTTCGGACACCTGTGTACCCTCAAGGAGCCTCAGGACTACTGCGAGGCCTGGCGCCGCTGGACGCTGGGATCGCTGCCCATGCTGCCCCCGAGATTCGGCATCAAGATTATCGAGGAGGAGGGTATCAAGCGCCAGTTCAAGGTAATAGAGACTCTCGCGGCCGAAGCCTCCGAGATTATAAACTGCGGTGACGCCGGGCAGGAAGGCGAGCTCATCCAGCGTTGGGTGATGCAGAAGGCCGGGGTGAAATGTCCCGTCAAGCGCCTGTGGATATCCTCGATGACCGACCAGGCAATCCGCGAGGGATTTGCTGCAATCGAGAGCCAGGAGAAATATGAGAATCTCTATCTCGCAGGCCTTTCCCGCGCGATAGGCGACTGGATCCTCGGCATGAACGCCACGCGTCTCTATACGCTCAAGTATTCTCAGCCGGGCGCTGTGTTGTCGATTGGACGCGTGCAGACGCCTACGCTCGCAATGATTGTCAAGCGCCACTTTGAGATAGAAAACTTTGTTCCGACCGATACCTTCGAGGTCCACACGGAATATCGCGGTGTAGATTTCACCTCGTCGGCCCGCTTCGAGAAGAACGAAGAGGCCGAGGCGCTCGCTTCAAAGCTTGCCCCGGAGCCCTTTGTCGTGAAGGACGTGACTTCCAAGCAGGTGCGCGAGGCTCCGTTGCGGCTCTTCGATCTCACCTCGCTCCAGGTAGAGTGTAACCGCCGCTGGGGATGGACAGCCGACGATTCCCTGAAGACGATTCAGTCGCTTTACGAGAAGAAGGTGACTACCTATCCGCGCGTCGACACAACCTACCTGCCGGACGATGTTTATCCCAAGATTCCCGATATCCTGCGCCGCATGTCGCCCTATGCCGACAAGACAGCTCCGTTGCTTGCCGGTAAGCTGCCCAAGTCCAAGAAGGTATTTGACAACTCCAAGGTCACTGATCACCATGCCATTATCCCGACAGGTGAATCGCCCGCGCGACTTATAGGTGATGAAAAGCTCATGTATCACCTTATAGCCATGCGATTTATCGCGGCCTTTTATCCCGATTGCATCGCGCGGCAGACAACGGTCGAAGCCGTCGTTGCCGATACTCCCTTCAAGGCGACGGGCAAGGTGATAACCGACCCGGGATGGCGTGTATTGTTCCCGAAGAAAGACGGCGACAGTGCAGCAGGGGACGACGACAGTCCCGAATTGCCCCCGATGACGCCGGGCGAGAGCGGGCCCCACAAGCCGTCGGTCGTTAAGAAAACCAGCCAGCCGCCCAAGCTCTATACCGAAGGCACCTTGCTGCGTGCAATGGAAACCGCCGGGCGCAGCATCGACGACGAGACCCTGCGCGAGGCGATGAAAGAAAACGGGATAGGCCGCCCCTCGACACGAGCAGCAATTATTGAGACTCTTTTCCGCCGGCGCTACATAGAGCGGCGGCGCAAGAGCATCGTCGCCACGCAGGCCGGAATCGACCTTATCAATACCATTAACGAGGAGCTTATCAAGAGCCCGCGCCTCACGGGCATTTGGGAAAACAAGCTGCGCCGCATTTCGCGCGGCGAATACTCGGCCCCCGAGTTTATTGCCGAGCTCAAGGAGATGATCGGGAAGATCGTCATGGACGTTCTAAGTGACAACACCTCGCGCCGCATTGTCACCGACGTGCCTGCTCCCGCCAATGTCAAGGCTCCCGCGCCAAAGAAAGCATCTGCGGCTCCACGCAAGCGCGCCAAGACTCCCAAGAGTCTGGAGGAAGTGCAATGCCCCGTCTGTTGTAAGGGACATCTCATCAAAGGACGCACGGCCTATGGTTGCTCGCTCTATGCCGGCGGCTGCTCCATGAGACTGCCATTCACCGACTGTCCGTCAGATGCAACTCCGGCTACCGTTGCACGCGCCGCCAAAAAAGTGTCGAAAAAATGAGCGAAATAGTCCAGATTTTAATTGTCTCGGCAGTAATAATCCTTGCCGGCTTCGGCCTGTGGCGCTCCCTTCGCCGCAAAGACAGCTGCCATCCCTCCCCCGGTTGCAGCGACTGCCCCCTTTCCGACAACTGCCACAAAACAACCCGTAAATAAAAAAGTGATTCTTGGGGTTAGAGGCCTTCGATGATCCAGGCGCTGGGGGTAGAGGGGCAGTAGTAGTGGCAGGCACCGCAGCCGATGCAGCGGTCAAAGTCAACCTCGGGGAGTCTTCTGATATTTTTTCCTGACCGATTGTTTTCGTCTACGGGCAACAGCTTGATGGCCTGGACGGGACAGCGGCGCGCGCAGATACCGCAGCCTTCCCCGGCGGTGTATTCGATGCAACGGGAAGCGACGATGCGGGCCTTGCCGATGGGCTGCTTGTGTTTTGTGGCGGGACTCAGTTTTTCGAGCGCGCCGGCCGGGCAAACGGTGGTGCATTTTACGCAGTCGTAGAGGCACCATCCGCGGTCAAAGTCAAGGACGGGATGGAGCATGGCGCGCACTCCTAATTCTCGGACAGACGGCTTGATGATTCCCGACGGGCAGCTATTGACACAGATTCCGCAGCCGGTGCAGCGGCTCAGGAAGACACTGCGCTCGGCCGAGCCGGGTGGGACGACGGCATTGAGAGGCGTAGAGTCATTAGTGTCTGAGGCAAGCATCTTCAGGGCTCCCAGGCCGGTGATGGCCGTCAGGAAAGAGCGTCGGTCGAGACGCTTGACAGCAGAGGGGGCATCAATGGCCGTGGGTTCAGCCGGGCTGATGATGGGTTGCATCAAGGGCATCTGCAGGCGGTGGCGTCCGCGGCGTAGCGTGATGGCTCCGGTGGGACACTCGGCTGTGCAGTCGAGGCACACGACACATCGCGAGGGATCGACCGTGTGGCCCGAGGGGTCGATACACTCGCTGCGGCACACGGCAGTGCAATGTCCGCAGCCGATGCACTTGTCTGTATTTATATCAATCCTGTAGATCGCGAAGTTGGCAACCCCGCCAAGGAGGGTCCCGACGGGACACAGCGTGTTGCAGAGCCGGCGCCCGCTGCGGGCAGCGACGATAGCAGCTATGAGTAGCGTTGCCAGGGCTATGCAGCAACCTGCGATGCTGAAAGCGGCCGCGCTTATCAGTGGCGCCGCCGGCATCGAGAAGAGGCGGCTGAAAGCTGCCGCCGGGTCGACAATCACAGTCACCACGGGGAAGCCCAGCATGGCGGCTATAAAGACAATTATGACGATGGAGCGTCGCAGGGCATTGGCCGGCGGGCGATAATGAAAGGTGTCGCGAGCGTGGAAGATACGCATGAATACATCCTGCAGCGTGCCCATGGGGCAAGCTGTGGAGCAGTAGAGGCGTCCCAGGACGAGGGTGAGAGCGCCCCAGGCAAGCAGCCAGATGAAACTGCAGGCCATCAGCGCGGGCAACGCCTGCCAGCGGTTGAAAAGGCAGTCATATCCGAGCGCGGAGGCGGCCGCGGCTACGATGGCCACGATAGCGGCCACGGCAATGCGGGCGGCCCTCATGCGCCTGTAGACCCTGTTCATTTAATAATCGCGTGCGATGATGTAGTCAAAGAGTTCGCGCAGCTGCTGCGAGGCTTCTCCTGCCGGCAGCGAGTCGAGCAGCGCCGTAGCCTCGTCGCGCAGGGCAGCCATGCAGCTGTAGGCATAGTCGATACCGCCGTTTTCACGGGCATAGGCTATCAATCTCTCGATATCTTCATCCTCGAGCTCGGGGCGTGAGGCGAGTTCAAGCATTTCCTGCTGTGCGGGAAGATCGGCTCGGCCGAGGGCATAAAGCAGGGGTAGGGTGATCTTGCCTTCGCGCAGGTCGTTACCCGTGGGCTTCCCGACCTTGTCGGGATCGTAGTAGTCAAAGATGTCGTCGCGTATCTGGAAGCACAAGCCAAGGAGACGGGCGACATCGGCCAGGCGTTTTGTCGCTTCCTCGGGCGCATTCACGGCGTGGCAGCCCACGCGGGCACAGGCCACGAACAGCGATGCGGTCTTGTAATCGATAATCTTGAAATAGGAATCCTCGGTGAGGCAATGCTCGCGGGCATTGTAGATCTGGTCTATTTCGCCGAGAGACAATAACTTGCCGAGGCAGCCGATAGCTTCAATGATGCGCAGGTCGCCGGTGTCGATCGCGCGCTGCAGGGCCGTGGAAACGAAAAAGTCGCCCACGAGGACGGCTATATGATTGTCCCAGACGGCGTTGATCGTAGGACGGTTGCGTCGCATCTTGGAGTCGTCGACAACATCGTCGTGGATGAGCGAGGCGTTGTGGAGCAACTCGACGGCGGCAGCGGCATTGAGCACGCGGCGGTCGATGTTGCCGAACATTCCGGCGCAGAGCATCACGATGATCGGACGTATCTGCTTGCCCTTGGAAGTGAGGTGAGATTCAATGACGGTATCCATCAGAGGGTTGCCCGATGATAATTGTTCCCTGATGAGCCGGTTAAGTGCTTCCAGGTCGTCTTTGAGCGACAGTTTGATGGTTTCTAACGAGGTCATGATTCAAATTATGGGGCAAATTTAAGAAAATATCCTCAGATTGCCAAATCACTTGCGCCGGGGCAAAAAAATAGCCTTCGTTCAATCGAAGGCTATCGGTGTGGGCGTTGAGGGATTCGAACCCCCGACCCTCTGCTTGTAAGGCAGATGCTCTG
>CAYVTB010000071.1:0-10647 GCA_964454365.1 uncultured Bacteroides sp.
CTCGTGGCGCATGCCGCTTAGCCTATATTGTTATTTTTAACGGACTATTGAAACTTATAAAACTTATAAAATATATAATTTAGTATCCGCGTCGCGATTTTCGGGCAGCTGTCATCGCCTCCTTTATCCCTCCGGAGGCAAGGAAATCAGCTTCAACCTTCTTCAACACCTTTGCAAGCATAGAATCAATTTGCCTAATCTGCGTTATCATTATATTGGCTACCGTTTCATTAGAACGATCTCTACACTTTGCAACAAACTCTTTCGGATCATCATTATTAATGCAATATTGCCGTGTTGCGATGGTGCGTTGATCATCAGGCCTCCATGTTTCCAGATTATTCTGCCGCAGGAAATCACCATAATCTTCCAGAAGCTCGCGCACTGAGCCGCGAGCCACTCCTAACAATTTGATACACATTTCCGTCGAAACAGTTCCGTCTCCACATCCTTCTACGATATTCTGTTTACATGAGCGGGCTGCCTGCCGCATTTGATCAATAGTTCGAGATCCATGCGGCAATGCACGATTGATGAACATCTCCGTCACATCACATATTATGACTGACTTCTTGTAAACATTCCAGTTGGAATAGTCGCCGGCTATTTTAAGAAACGTTGTCATTTGATTTAAAACTACATAACCTATCCACAAAATTATTATAAAAAACTAATACAACAAAATAATTAATTTTATATAATTTATAAGATTTATAAATCTTATAAGTTTTATACGCTATATGAGGTGGAATACTTAAAACAACGACAGCGCCCGGTGGATGGGCGCTGTCGTTTTGATATTATTCTGTTTTTTCAGTCTTGTTCTCGGAAATTTCAGGCGGTGTGTCGCTACTTGTGACCGACGCTTTAATCTTCTTTTCGTCGGGGTCATAATCAACCGTCACTTCATTTCCGGGATGGAGTGTTGACGTAAGAATAAGTTCGGCGAGCTCGTCTTCAAGATATTTCTGAATAGCACGCTTCAGCGGACGGGCACCAAACTGGGGATCATATCCGCTCTCGGCAATGAAATCTTTCGCGCGGTCGGTGAGGACGAGCTTGTAACCCATGTCGTTGAGACGACGACGGAAGCCGGCAAGTTCGATATCGATGATCTTGAAAATCGATTCGCGGCTGAGCTGCTCAAACATGATGATGTCGTCGACACGATTAAGGAATTCTGGCGAGAAAGCCTTGTTGAGGGCCTTGCGGATGACTGCGTTCTGGGCCTCCACATCACTCGTGCGGGTATTGAAGCCTACGCCTGTACCGAAGTCCTTAAGCTGGCGGGTACCGATGTTGGAGGTCATTATTATAATTGTATTCTTGAAGTCGATGCGACGCCCCATAGAGTCGGTGAGGCGACCCTCGTCAAGGACTTGGAGAAGGAGATTGAACACATCGGGATGGGCCTTCTCTATTTCGTCAAGGAGAACGACCGAGTAGGGATGGCGACGGACGGCCTCGGTGAGCTGGCCACCCTCGTCATAACCGACATATCCCGGAGGCGCGCCGACGAGACGCGACACGGTGAATTTCTCCATATACTCGCTCATATCTATGCGGATAAGAGTCTCGGAAGAGTCAAAGAGGAACTCGGCGAGCTTCTTGGCAAGGTGGGTCTTACCAACACCGGTCGGGCCGAGGAACATGAAAGTACCGATGGGCTTGTTAGGATCTTTGAGACCGATGCGGTTGCGACGGATAGCCTTGCTGATCTTCTCGATAGCATCGTCCTGCCCGATGATTGCCTTGTGAAGGGTGGGTCCCATCTCCATCAGACGAATACCCTCGGCCTGGGCCACGCGCTGAACAGGCACGCCGGTCATCATGGCAACCACCTCGGCAACCTTGTCCTCGTCAACGGTCACGCGGTTTTCTTCGAGTGACTTTTCCCAGCGTTGACGCGCATCCTCGAGCTCGTCGCTCTGCTTCTGGGCGCGGTCGCGCCACACGGCGGCAAGCTCAAAGTTCTGAGCATGGGCTGCCTCGAGCTTCTTGCGGGTAGACTCTTCAATCTCGGCCTCCAGCTTTTCAATCTCCTCGGGCACGGCTACATTAATTATATGTGCACGGGCACCGGCCTCGTCAAGGGCATCTATTGCCTTGTCGGGGAAATTGCGGTCGCTGATATAGCGGTCGGTGAGCTTCACGCAGGCTTCGAGAGCACCGTCGGTGTAGTTCACATTGTGATGAGCCTCATACTTGGGCTTGATATTGTTGAGAATAGTAATGGTTTCCTCGGGGGTTGTCGGCTCGACCATCACCTTCTGGAAACGGCGTTCGAGAGCGCCGTCTTTCTCGATGTTCACCCGATACTCGTCGAGTGTAGTGGCGCCGATGCACTGCAACTCGCCGCGGGCAAGGGCGGGCTTGAGCATATTGGCCGCATCCATCTGTCCCTGGGCATTGCCGGCACCGACGATGGTGTGGATTTCGTCAATGAACAGGATAATGTCGCGGTTCTTGGAGAGCTCAGTGAGAATAGCTTTGACACGTTCCTCAAACTCGCCGCGGTATTTCGTTCCTGCAACCAGTGAAGCCATGTCAAGAGCGACGACGCGCTTGTTGAAAAGCACGCGGGGCACCTGGCGATGCACGATGCGCAGGGCAAGGCCCTCTACAATCGCGCTTTTGCCAACACCAGGCTCGCCGATAAGGACGGGATTGTTCTTCTTGCGACGGCTAAGAATCTGGGCCAGGCGCTCTATCTCGGTCTGTCGACCTACGACAGGATCAAGCTCGCCTTGCTGAGCGGCACGGGTCATGTCGTGGCCAAATTTATCAAGCATTGGCGTATCGGCGCCGGCCGAAGACTTGCGTGCCCGGGTAGAGGACTTGGCTTCCTCGGCACGGGGAGCCGATTCCTGACCCGAAGGGCGGTTTTCTTCCTCGGGATCGTCTTCCTCGCTGCTATAGCCATGCCCGGCCACGGGTGTGCCACGACGCTCGTTGACAGCGCGGAAAAGTTTGGAGTAAGAAAGTCCGGCGTTAAAAAACGGTTTGAAATTATCCATTGACTGTATTTCGTAATTATGGAAAATTGCCAGGAGGACATGTATCGGATCTATAACATCATCCTTGAGCATGCGAGCCTCCAGTACGGAAAGTTTAGTAATACGGGCCGTGAGGTCACTGACGGTTACATCACGGTTGCGCGACCCCGAGAGCACGAAGAGTGTGTCGTCAAGACTCCCGACGAGTTCGGCAAGACGATTGCCGCTCACGAGCGCATCGGCCGTGAGGAACGCTTCCGAACCCTGATCAGAAAGTATGGCGAGCAACAGGTGCTCGGGCAGTATGGCGCTGTTATTGTGACGCAGGGCCTGGGTGCGGGCCTCGGTCATCATCGCCTTGAAATTTTCAGAAAATTTATTATCCATGCGTTTTAAATAGCCAAACAATAACTTTAAAGCATAAAGCAAAATTCATGCCATTATAACAATTATGACATGCTTTTGGCTCGATGCCTTGTTCAAAATTACTAAAAAATCACGATTTATGCAAGATTGTCACCCGCATTGCCGTCAATTTAACTCAATTTATGAAAAAAGCCGACTCGCAGGGAGACGGCTTTTTCTATATCCGGGGGAAATATCTACTATTTCATTATACCGCCCTTGATGCCGCCACCCATCGCAAAGATATTCTGATCGAAGGTTGTCTTCTTGCCCTGCTCGTCGCGGCGACGCTTCAGTGCGAGTTTTATGAGACGATCGAGAAGGTTCTCGAACGACAGGCCTCCGGCTTCCCACAGATAATAACTCAGCGAGCCGGGGATAGTATTGATTTCATTGACATAAACCTTGCCGGTGGCATCGTCGATAATAAGATCGACGCGGCTCACTCCGTGGCACGAAAGCACGCGGAAGGTCTCTCCCGCGAGGCGACGGCACTCGGCGGCCATCTCGTCGGAAAGCTCGGCAGGGATACGCTTCTGTGCCGCATGCATGCCGCCTCCCATATATTTATCACCGTAGGAAAGAATCTCCTCGGCCTTGATGGGCTCTTCAAGGACAGAAGTCTCAAACTCGTCGGCATCGCCGAGCACCGAGCAGTTAATCTCGCGCAGGGCTGTTACCATGTGCTCAACGATGAGACGGCGCGAGAAGCGGGCTGCCTCGTCAAGGCGAGTTATCAGCTGCTCGCGGTCATGCGCGGCTCCGATACCGATGCTGGATCCGAGGTCGGCCGGCTTGACGATCACGGGGTAGCCGAGCTCTTTCTCGACACGCTCAATCATTTCGTCGCGCTTGGTGGCCCACTGGCGGTCGGTCATCCACACATAATCGACAACCGGAATACCGTCGGCGCGAAGGATCATTTTCATAGTGATTTTATCCATACCGTTGGCCGAGGCAAGCGTGTTGCAGCCGGCGTATGGAATACCGATGGTCTCAAGAAGACCTTCAAACTTTCCGTCTTCGACATTGGTCCCGTGAAATACCGGCAGCGCAACATCGAGCGTCTCAACCACGTCCTTGCCGAAAAGAGGCTTATGGACATTATAGAGATTGAAATCGCCGAAGACGGGACGCATATAGACTTCGGTGCAGTTCTTGAGTAGTTGTTCGGGATGACGGTAGGCCGAGAGGGTCGTGAGTTCGCGTCCGGTATACCAGCGGCCGTCCTTAGATATATAGATAGGGATTATCTCGTATTTATCGGGATTGAATGCGGCAATTGCCTGGTTGGCCGAGATTACGGAAATCTCATGCTCGGTCGAGCGGCCTCCGAAAAAGACGCCTACTTTAGTTTTCATCTTGATTCTTGAAATTATATCCTATTTGAAAGTATCGGGTAAATCGTTCTCGTAGAGCACCGTGTCACCTGCAGCGACGATGCCGGCGAGCATCTGTTGTGCCTCGGTGAAAGTTGCCACCGTATGCACGGCATTTTCAGGCATGACACCGGCCTCGCTGATGCCTTCTACCAGAGGCTCGCGATTGTATTCTCCTACGATTATGGCTACGTCGGCGTTACGCGCGATGGTCCCTCCGAGCGCTTTGTTAAGGGCAAACTGCTCCTGCCCCAGTTCAATCATGCCGGGAGTTATCACAATGCGCTTGCCGGGGCCCATGGCACCGAGGACTTCAAGAGCCATGCGCGAGCCTACGGGGTTGCTGTTGAAAGCGTCGTCAAGGATTGTGATTCCACCGGGCGTTTTCTTTACCGACAGGCGGTGCTCCACCGGGTCGATAGAAGCTACCGCGACGGCAATCTTCTCGTCGCTCACGCCGAGGGCATGGGCACACACGGCCGCGGCCAGGAGGTCTGAAACGTTACATTCGCCCATCAGACGTGTCGACAGCGCCAGCTGCCAGCCGTCGGGACCTTTTATCGTAAACGTGGTACCGTCCGAAGAATATTTCACATCCTCGGCGCGGTAAGACACTCCCTTTGTGTCGCCTACCCCGTAGCGCAGGCAATCGACATTGTCGACCTTGCGGTCGGCAATCTTCTCGAAGTCGTTGTTTACGATTGCAATGCCGTCGGCAGGGAGAGCGTCGACAAGTTCAAATTTGGTAGACTGGACTCTCTCGATAGTCTTGAACGATTCCAGATGCTGAGGACCGACGGCAGTCACAATTCCAATCTCAGGATGGACCAGGTCACAGATTTCCTTGATATCTCCCGGTTGCTTGGCACCCATCTCTACGATAAACACCTCGTTGTAGGGCTTGAGATATTCCCTCACCGTGCGTACCACTCCAAGTGTAGTGTTATAGCTGCCGGGAGTCATCAGAGTGTCAAACTGCTCGCTCAGTATACGATAGAGATAATGCTTGGTGCTTGTTTTTCCGTAGCTTCCGGTGATACCAACAATCTTCAGGCCCGGCATTGAAGCAAGCCTACGGGCGGCGTCGTTGTAGTAACGGCGGTTGATAGCCTTTTCAACAGGAGTCAGCAACCAGCCTGCAAGTACTATCAGGCCATGTGAAGCGCAGTAACAGCCGAGCAATGCGATTGTTATCGTAAAGAGCACCGAAAAGGCGTCCTTGTGTGCAAAAAGAAATACGGAAGCTACCGCGACACCGGCCGAAAGAATCAGAGCCACAGAGTAAATGCGTCGAGCGCGAGCTGTCCAAGCCAGTGGTTTCTTATATTTGCGCGAAAACAGGTTATAAGCCATCACCATGCCGAAAACGCCGGCAAATGCCAGCGATGCCAGCGGATGGGAAAGTGAAGAAAGCGCTATAAAGAAAATAACCAGCCCCAGCAGACGGCTCACGGCTGTAGTGTCGTGCGACTCGCTCAGCCATCGACGGTAACGCTCGGGGCGATAGGAATTCTGCTGATACATCATCAAGTCACGGGCCAGTTCCAGGCACAGGGTTGCGACAATGAACAGCAGGGCAATACAGGTAATACTAATCAGCATGATATCAAATTTTATCGCCTATACCGGGATAAATGAAGCGTCGCAGCTGCGCTGCCGACTGATAGGGATTGTCGACAAAACTGAAATGACCGGCGCCGGGGAATGAAACGAGTCCCGCATCGGGAATTAGCTTGAGCATGATATGGGCGTCGCGCATCGGCGTCGCGGTGTCTTTCTCGCCCCAAAGCAACAAAGTAGGAGCCTGAATGCGACGCATCTGTGGCTTAAGGTCGCTGTTGACGACCTTAACCATAACCTTACGCATCATGGGCGAGCAATTGTTATAGTCATAGGACCCGCGGCGGGAACGCATAGCGTCGATCATCTCAGCAGCACGTTTACGGCCGACAATCGCAGGATAAAGGGCCTTGGCGAGCTTGTAGGTATAGACCTTGAAATAATACTTGAGCGAGCGACGGGGCTTCACGCCGGCTGCGTCGACGAGAACGAGTCTCTTGACTTTGTTGCGCGAAGCATAAAGAATGGCAACTCTGCCCCCGAAGGAATGACCCAGGACAATGGGGTCGACTATTCCCATCTCGGCGACAAAGTCCTCGAGCATCCTGGTGTATTCTTCCACGCCCCAGGGCTCAGTGGGCTCGTCACTCTTGCCAAAACCCGGCATATCAATGTTGTACACGGTAAAATGTTCGGCACCGACGCGCTCAAAGAGGCCGAGAGCCGAGCTGTCACACCCCCAGCCGTGCATAAGGATCATCGGAGGTCCGCTGCCCGACTGCCGGTAGTTGACGTTTATGTTTTTGATTTTTACCTTTTCTTCCATTGAATTCAATATTACGTCACAAAGTTACAAAAAGATAATAAATACACAAAATATATTATAGTGTTGACAACGGCGCTGACGCGGCTGCCGCGGTCTTCTTTGCTTTAAACGTTATGCATTTTTGGATAAAAATTAGCTGATTTTAGAAAAATAGTCGTAACTTTGACCCAAATTTTAAATAATGACAAGATTTGTTAATTTCATAGTTGCTGTCGGAATCCTCGTCGCCGCTGTGCTTGCACCGCAGTCTTTGGCGGCTCAGGAGGAGTTCAGGCGTGACATTCAGCAGATTTCTTTTGTCCCCAAGGGACAATGGATAGCCGGCGTGAGTGTCAGCTATTCCCAGAGCGATCAGGACCATTACCAATTTCTTGTTTTTGAGAACATCTCGGGCGACACTTACACTTTTAAACTGAGCCCCATGGTTCTCTTCGCTTTTCAGGATAATCTGGCCGCCGGCGGACGTGTCGCCTACTCGCGCCAGCGCACTCGCCTGTCGTCGGCCGACGTCGTTCTCGGCTCCGACACGGAATACAACATCGACCATCTTTTCTCAATCTCCCATAACTACCATTTTACCGGCGCTTTCCGCCAGTATCTGTCGCTGGGCAACTCCACCCGCTTCGGACTTTTCAACGAGGTGCAGCTCGAGCTCGGCGGCGGCCAGTCAAAATTGGTCAGTGGCTGGGGTGAATCACTGACCGGCACCTATGAGCGGAATTTCTCGCTCAACGTAGGCCTGGCTCCGGGCCTCATTGTGTTCCTCAACAACTACTCGGCTCTCGAGGTCAATGTCGGCGTCCTGGGCTTCAGTTATACCGACACCCACTCGACGACCGACCAGATCTATGTGGCCCGCCGCAAGCTGTCGCATGCCAATTTTAAACTTAACCTGTTTTCAATCACCTTCGGGGTGGCATTTTACATCTAAGAGCTATGAGAAGGTGGATTTTAATCATAATTACATTGATCGCCGGGGTGATTGCCTCGTGGGGTCAACAGGTTGTCAGAAAGTCTCTCGCCCCCGATTACCCCGACCTCAACGAGCAAGTTGTCGTGCGCGGCGACACGGTCGATCTCATCATTCCCGAGCGGAATTTCGGACGCTATGACCGCGGACTGTTCAACTATCTATTCATCCCCCGCGGCCAATGGGCATTCGGTCTCACGGCTTCCTACGGCGAACTGACAACAGAAAACAGCCAGCTGCTGTCGCTCATCGAAGGCATCGATTTCAAAGGAAAGACCTATGCCATAAAGCCGTTTATCTCTTATTTCATCCGCAACAATCAGTCGGTCGGCATCCGTTTCAATTACTCGCGCGGCATCGGCGACCTCAACAATCTGTCGATGAACTTTGACGACGATCTCAATTTCTCTATCAGGGACGTGAGCTATTACACTCAGAGCTATTCGACATCGCTCTTCTACCGAAATTACATAGGCCTCGGTCGCAACGGACGCTTCGGCGTCTTCAACGAGGTAGACGTGACGGTAGGCAGCGGCTCGTCGCGCTTCAAACGCATTTACAACGAAGAGCCTCGCGATACACGCACTACCGTCACCCAGGGATCACTAAATTTCAGTCCCGGTGTTGCGGTGTTTATTCAGGAATATGTCGCGTTCAATGTTTCTTTCGGTGTCTTCGGCCTCAATTTCCGGCGCGAGCACCAGGTGACCGACGGCATTGATGAAGGCACAAGATTTACATCCGGAGCCAATTTCCGTTTCAATATTTTTAATATCAACTTTGGCTTGATGGTCGTGATATAAAGCTATGCGACGAGGATTCCAACATATTATATTATTAGTGCTTGTCGCCGTGGCGATAGCTTTCACCGGCTGTATCCACAACGATATCCCCTACCCCCGCATTCAGGCCAATTTCTTAACGTTCAATGCTGAGGGTCAGGACCGCGGCACGGTCATAGACTCAGCCGCCCGCTCCGTCACCTTATATTTCGGCGAGGAAGTTGACATCGAGAACGTCGTCGTCGAGGACTACACGGTTACACCCGGCGCCGAAGTCGTCGGAGATATACTGACCAAGCCTATCGATCTCTCGAAGCCCCTGTCGGTCGACATACATCTGTATCAGGACTGGACATGGACGATCACCGGCGTGCAAACCATCGAGCGCTATTTCACTGTCAGCGGCCAGGTAGGCACCTCTTATATTGATGTTCCCGGTCGCCGAGTCGTGGTCTATGTTTCCAAGAACACTCCTCTCGCAAGCGTTAAGGTCGAGACTTGCAAGCTCGGCCCCATCGGATCTACACTATGGCCCCATCTCGAAGGCCAGATAATCGACCTCAGCCGTCCCTTCGAAGTGACCCTCGAAGCCTACGGACGCCTTTCCAAGTGGACAATATTTGCCGAACACACCGAGTCCTCCGTCACAACTGTGCGCGCCGATGCCTGGACCAATGTGGCCTGGGTTTACGGGCAGGCCGAGGCAGGCCGCGACAACGGCATAGAATACCGCTTGAGCGGCGACACCCAGTGGACTCGCGTTAGCCAAAATGCTCTCACAGTCGACGGCGGATCGTTCACGGCCCGCATCATCCACCTGAGCCCGCTGACAACCTACGAAACTCGCGCCTACAGCGATGACCAGTATGGCGAAGTACTGACATTCACCACCGGAGAAGCACTCCAGATGCCCAATACCAACCTTGACGAATGGTGGCTCGACGGCAAGATCTGGTGTCCCTGGGCGGAAGGAGGCACTCCCTTCTGGGATACCGGTAACAAGGGCGCCGCTACCCTGGGGCAATCCAACTCGGTGCCGACCGATGACACTTCCACCGGTAGCGGATGGGCTGCCAAGCTCGAGACACGTTTCATCGGTATCGGAGCGATCGGTAAACTCGCTGCAGGTAACCTTTTCGTCGGTCTTTATTACAAGACCGTGGGAACCAACGGCATCCTGCACATGGGACGCCCCTTCAATCAGCGGCCTACCAAGCTGCGAGGCTACCTCAAATATACCTGCGCGCCGATCAACTACGCGTCGGAAGAATTGAAATCACTCAGCGGCCAGCCCGACACCTGCATCGTCTGGTGCGCGCTCACCGACATGAGCGAGCCCTTCGAGATACGCACCGACCCCAAGAATCGCCAGCTCTTTGATCCTAATGGAGATTATGTCGTTGCCTACGGAAAAGTACAGTTTGGCGAAACTATCTCGCAGTATATCCCGTTTGAGTTTGAGCTTGAATACAAGAGCACCGAGCGCGTTCCGACCTACATCCTGCTGACCGCCTCAGCCAGCAAGTATGGTGACTATTTCACAGGTGGCGCCGGATCGGTCCTCTATCTTGACGATCTCGAGCTACTTTACGACTATTGAAAAATAATTGGTCAAAAACTTGCACAGACCAAGTAAAAGACTTAACTTTGCAGCGCAAAAGCCGCAAGGCACCGCAAAGGAGAGGTGGGTGAGTGGCTGAAACCACCAGTTTGCTAAACTGACGTAGGA
>CAYVTB010000072.1:0-2974 GCA_964454365.1 uncultured Bacteroides sp.
GTCGAACCCTAATCGTCGGAACCGGAATCCGATATTCTATCCATTGAACTACGGGCACATCTGGTTAAAATGTGCTTAGATGTCGCAAAAGTAGACATTTTTTTGTAGATTTGCAAAAAAATATCCTATGTACGTCAGAATAGAGCCCTCGTGGCAGAAGCTATTGGCCGGCGAATTTTCCGCGCCATATTTCGCACAATTGGCACAGTTTGTACGCGAATCTTATGCGGCCGGAGTCACCTATCCCCCCGCCGGAAAGATTTTTGCGGCCTTCGACGCCTGTCCCTTTGACAAGGTGAAGGTTGTCATTCTCGGCCAGGATCCCTACCACGAACCCGGCCAGGCCAACGGCCTCGCATTCTCTGTTTATGACGGCACGCCGCTGCCTCCGTCGCTTATCAATATTTTCAAGGAGATAGAGTCCGACACCGGCATCAAGCCTTACTCGAGCGGTGACCTGCGCCGCTGGAGTTCCCAGGGAGTCATGCTGCTCAACTCCACTCTCACCGTCAAGGCCGGGCAAGCAGGTTCTCATCAGGGCCACGGTTGGGAAGAATTCACTGATGCCGTGATTTCCTATCTTTCCCGCGAGCGCAGCGGCCTTGTCTTCATGCTCTGGGGCAGCTATGCCCGGCGCAAGGGCGCCGCAATCGACCGCAGCCGCCATCTGGTCCTCGAATCGCCCCATCCCTCGCCACTCTCGGCCCATCGGGGATTCTTCGGTAACCATCATTTTTCCCTTGCCAACGATTATCTCAAGCGTCAGGGAAAGGAACCAATCGACTGGCGATGAGAAAGATCTTTCCTATATTGCTTCTCTGCGCCGCCATCCCAGCTCTGGCACGCGATACAATGGACGGCATCTTCAACGAGCGTGTCAAGACAGTGCGCATCGCTGTCGACGGCGATTATTTTGCCCCGCCGGTAGCGGTGATGCCCACCGGTAGTCGCCTCAACATAAGCTTTGACCATCTGAGCGACGACCGCGAGTTTCTCCGCTACCGCGTTGTGCGCTGCGACGCTGACTGGCGTCCGTCGACGATTAGTGAAAACGAGTGGCTCGCCGGCTTCAACGAGAGTCAGATCGAGGACTACGACTATTCGCGGGCGACAACGGTTCACTATGTCCATTACTCTTTTGATTTTCCCAACGAAGATATAAGCCCGTCGCTCTCGGGAAATTATCTCATAGAAGTTTACCCGGAGGACGATCCCGACGATGTGTGGTTCGCGCGCCGCGTGATGCTCTCCGAGCAATGTGCCCCGGTCAGCGCCGGCGTTACGACCCGTACCGACGTCGATTACAACGGCTCCCACCAGCAACTCTCGGTAGCTGTCGACACCGAGCGCGCCTCGGTCAGCGATCCTTTCAACGATATCACCGTCATGATCGCCCAGAACGGCCGTCGCGATAATGAAGTCGCCCTCAGGCAGCCCCTGCGCATGTCGGGTTCCACGTCAATCTACGAGCACCGCGACCCGCTCATCTTTGAAGCCGGAAACGAATACCGTCGCATGGAAGTCGCCGACGTCAACTATCCCGGAATGGGTGTCGAGGAAATTGCATGGGCCGATCCCTACTATCATTTCAAGCTATTCACCGACTCTCCCCGCGCCGGCCAGTCCTATGTTTATGACAGCACCCAGCACGGCCGCTACTTCATCAGGCAGTATAATGCCGCCGACTCCGACCTCGATGCCGACTATGTCGTGGTCCACTTCTCTCTCGACATGCCGGAGCAACCGGGCTCGATGATCTTCCTCGACGGTGATTTCACTTCGCGTCGCTTCGATCCCGAGTCCATCATGAACTACAATCCTGCCACCGGGCTCTACGAGAAAGTGATGCTTCTCAAGCAGGGCGCCTATAACTACCAGTATCTCACTGTCCCTCCCGGCGGACGTCGCGGTTTCACCGCCCCGGTCGAGGGTGACAATTACCAGACAAGTAACGAATACCTCATTAAAGTCTACAGCCGCGGGCCGCTTGACCGCACCGACAGGCTCATCGGCGTGACTCAGATTGACTCGCAACCGTGAAAATTGAAGAAACTACCGAATATATGCTACAGATACAAGATACTCTCGTGAGCCTCGACTTGCTCGAGCGATTTTTTTGCTGCGATCTCGACAAGTGTCTCGGCGAGTGTTGCATCGAGGGCGATGCCGGCGCTCCCATCACCGAGGCCGAGCGTGCCGAGCTCGAGCGCGTCCTCCCCGAGGTCATCGACGACCTCATGCCGGCCGCCCGCGAGGAAATCGAGCGCAATGGCGTGGCCTATGTCGACGAGGAAGGCGACCTCGTGACGTCTATAGTCGACGGTCGCAACTGCGTTTTCAGCTGCTACGGTCCCGGCGGCATGTGCATGTGTGCACTGGAAAAGGCCTGGCGCGAGGGGCGCATCGACTTCATGAAACCCGTTTCCTGTCACCTCTATCCCGTGCGCGTCACCGAGTATCCTACCTTTACAGCCGTCAACCTCCACCGTTGGAAGATATGCAAATGTGCCGAGGTGCTCGGTCGCACCAAGGGAATCCGCGCCTATGAATTTCTCAAAGGGCCGCTTACCCGCCGTTTTGGCGAAGACTGGTATCGCGAGCTTGAACTCACAGCACGCGAATATCTTGCACAGAACGATGGTGGGGTAGGAGCTCCCGACGCTGAGTAATTCCTCAGTTTATCTTTTCGTCAAGATAATCCCTTTGCTTGGGAGGGGCCGGAGCCTTCTTCTTTGGCTTTGCTGTGCGCTTCCGCGGCTTGATTACCGTGTCGGGCTCAGCCGCAACCTCAGTGGTGACGGAATCCACCGTCACGGGGCTTGCCACGCGTTGTTCCCGCGGCGCTCCTATCCATATCAGCACCACTGCAACAAGCAGAGCGACAATAACTGCCGCCTGCATCGGCCGCGTAAGCTTGGGCCGTGCCATGGAGTCAGAGGAAATTGAATATCAGAATCATGGCCACCAGTATCGG
>CAYVTB010000072.1:3074-10544 GCA_964454365.1 uncultured Bacteroides sp.
GCGCTCAGGACGAAAAGCGGTGCCACGGTGATAATCACCGCGCGAGTCCTGCCCATCGAGAATCGGTCGCGCAGGAAAGCCACGCTCACTTCAAGAAGCGACACGGTCGACGTCAGGGCCGCAACAAAAAGCAGCAGGAAGAACAGTATCGACCAGAAAATCGTTCCGGGCAGGAAGGAGAACACCTCGGGAAGCGTCTGGAACACGAGGGTTGCGCCCCGCAGCGAGTGATCGGCCAGTCCGAAGTGGCTAACCGACGGGAAGATGACACACCCCGTCATGATGGCGACCAGCAGGCTCATCAGCGCCACGGTGATTGCCGTGGGTGCCAGACGCGTATTCGACGGATAATAAGAAGCGTAGGTCACGAGAATACCCATTCCGAGACTCAACGAAAAGAACGTCTGTCCCAGGGCATTTATTACCGTATTCCACGTTATTTTGGAAAAATCGGGGCTAAGGAACCAGCGCAGGCCATCCGAAGCGCCGTCGAGCGACAGAGTCATGCAGCAGAGCACCCCCAGGAGAATGAACAGCAGCGGCATCATCACGTTGGAAAGACGCTCGATACCTTTCTGCACGCCGCCAAGGAGCACTCCGAAATTAATCAGCAGCACGATAAAGGTGAAAATCATCGGAGCGAAGTCTGAAGCGATATATTCGCCCATTCGTAGGCTGAAAACACTGTCCGAGGCAGCCACGCTCTCCCCGGCACCGGCATATAAGTCGCCGGTGATCGAGTGGAAAAGATATTCGGCCGTCCAGCCTTCGACAACCATGTAGAAGCCCGATATGAGATACGACGCGATAATCGCTATAACGCCCGTTATCCACCAGGGCGTCTTGGGCGCGAGATTACGGAAGACACCGACTGCGTCGCTGCGGCCGGCGCGTCCCAGCGACATCTCGGCCAGCATCACCGGCACGCCAAGGACGATCACACATCCTATGTAGAGTAAAAGAAATGCGGCGCCACCGTTTGACTGGGCTTCGGCCGGGAAACGCCACACGTTGCCCAGCCCGACAGCCGACCCTAAGGTGGCCGCGATAAGGCCTATGCGGGAACTGAATTGATTGCGTGCCATGGTGGAAATCGGAATAGACGGTTAGGAAAGAATTATTCTGCGAGCTCGCAGATCAGTGTCGCTGAAGTGGAGTCGACTACCTTGACTTTCACAAGGTCACCTACATGGTGCTTTCCGCGGGGCAATACACAGGTCTTGTTGCCCGAGGTGCGCCCCATCAAGCGGTCGGTGTCGCGCTTGGAGATGCCTTCGACCAACACCTCAAATTCGCGCCCTACGTCGCGGCGGTTTGAATCCGCCGAGAGCTCGTTCTGCAGCGCGATCATGCGGTTGAGACGCTCGACCTTCACTTCTTCCGGAACATTGTCTGGGAGTTTTTTTGATGCAAGCGTGCCGGGGCGTTCGCTATATTTGAACATGAAAGCGCTGTCAAATCCAACCTCGCGCATCAGCGACAGCGTCTCCTGGAAATCTTCCTCGGTTTCGTCGTGGAAGCCGGTGAACATGTCGGTCGTGATGGTGCAGTCGGGGATTGCCCGGCGTATCGCAGCCACGCGTCCCAGATACCATTCGCGGGTATACTTGCGGTTCATCAGCTCCAGTATCTTGTTGCTGCCGCTTTGCACCGGCAGGTGGATGTGCTTGCACAGGTTGGGGTAGGTGGCGATAATATCGATCACCTCGTCGCTGAGATCCTTGGGATGGGATGTCGTGAATCGTATCCTCATCTCGGGGAACGCTTCGGCGACCTGTCGCAGCAGCCCTGCAAAGTCGGTCACCGTGCCGTCGGCCGCTTCGTAGCGATAGGAATTCACGTTCTGTCCTAAGAGCGTCACCTCCTTGAAACCGCGGTCGCGCAGGTCGGCGATTTCGCGCATGATACTCTCGACTTCGCGCGAGCGCTCGCGTCCGCGGGTATAGGGCACGATACAGTAGGTGCAGAAATTGTTACACCCGCGCATGATGCTCACGAAGCCACCCACGCGGTTGGCTCCGATGCGGCGCGGCACAATGTCGCGGTAGGTCTCGGTCGTGCTCAGTTCGACATTCACGGCCTTCTCGCCGGCTGCAGCGGCCGCAAACAGGGCCGGCAGGTCAAGATAGGAATCCGGGCCCGCGACGATATCCACGCCGTGGTCATTGACCAGCGAGTCGCGCACGCGCTCGGCCATGCAGCCTATCACGCCTATGATAAGCTTGTTGTCGCGACGGCGACGGCGCAGCGAGGCAAGGTACTGTAGACGCGACACGATCTTTTGCTCGGCATTGTCGCGTATCGAGCAAGTGTTGAGCAGGATGGCCTCGGCTTCCTCGATATTCTCCGTGAGGTCATAGCCGGCCATTTCCAGGATCGAGGCCACGACTTCCGAGTCGGCCACGTTCATCTGGCAGCCGTATGTTTCTATATATAATAATGATTGATTGTCTGACATCAGTAGCGGAATTTTGTGCAAAATTACAAAAACTCCATCAACTCCGCAACCCGCTCCCGCGATTTCTCTTTTTCTGCATTTGCAGTTGACGGCGTGTTTGCGAGCAGGTTACAAAAAATCGGCACGACTCGCCGAGCCGTGCCGATTGGTGAATCAGTTATCTCTATTAGTTGAAGATGTACTTGACACCTACCTGGAGCTGCCAGCACTGAGTGTCAGCGCTGTAGAAGTCATAGCTCTTGGTGATGTATTCGCCGTTCATCTTGTTCATCGAGAAGATGGGCTGGTTGGCTGCGTTCACACCTTCATACTTCAGGATGCGGCTGTTGTTGGAGCACCAGTTGGTCTTCTGAACGCCCCACTTGCTGTTGAACAGGTTGCCGATGTTCATGAAGTCAAAGCTCAGCTGGATAGAGTGCTTGGCCGAGCCTACGCGGAACTGGAATTCTTCCATGATGCGGAGGTCGAAGCGGTGGGTCCAGGGTGCGCGGGCGCTGTAGGCCTGTGCATACTGGCCGAGGTGGTTCTTCAGGTAGTTGTCCTGGTCAACGTAAGCCCAGAAGGCCTTGCGGTCGTCTTCGCTCTTGAAGTTGATTTCCGAGTCATTGGCGGGGATGTACATCAGGTCGTTGTTGATGCCGTCGCCGTTCATGTCGTTGCTGTAGCAGTAGCTGTAGCCGTTGAAGCTGTAGCCGTTGTAGAACAGCGAGATGTTGGTGTTGCGGGCAAGACCGTTGTAGGTGAAGGGGATCATCCAGTTGACAGAAGCGATCAGCTTGTTGGGAACAACATACTGTGAGCTCTGTACGGTTGCGAAGTTAGGACCGTTAACGGTGATGAGGCCCTGCCAGGTCGACACGGGGTCACTGCCGGGCATGCCGGAAACCTCGGTGTTGGTCGTGTGGGTGTACGAGGCCATGATCGAGAGGTTCTCGATGGGGCGGGTGTTGATGGTGAAGCTTTCGATGAAGCCGTGGCCATGCTTGGTGTTGGTCAGTACTACGGCGTTGCGGCCCGAGTAGTACTGGTAGTCGGCAGCCTTGGGATAGATCACGCGGTTATCGGCGCCTTCGAAGTGCTGGGCACCGGTCCATTCGTCCTCGGGCTTGATGTTCCAGTTGGTGATGTTGACCGAGTTAAAGTTGCGCATGTAGATGAATTCACCCGAAATGACGAGGGGCCAGCTTACGGGGATTTTGTAGTCGACGCCGAAGGATGACTTCCACACCTGGGGCATCTTGAAGTTGGGATCTACACCCGAAATCTTGCTGCTTGCGGTGTGCTTGTCGTTGGTGGTGGGCAGGTCAAACTTGGAGATAACTTCGTCCATGTTGGTGATCATGCCGCCGGCGAGTTGAGCCAGACGGGGGTCAACTGATGTGATATTGCCATTGCTGTCGTAGGTGGTCTTGAACTGAACCGAGTTCTGAACGAGGTTGGCGTTGGTCGGCATGTTGGTGAAGAATACCAGGGGCAGACGGCCGGTGAAGATACCTGTACCGCCGCGGAGCACGAGATTCTTGTCACCCAGGATGTCCCAGTTGAAGCCTAAGCGGGGCGAAACCTGGAGCTTGTTCTTGGGCCACAGACCGGTGTCGATGTGCTTGCCACCGAAGTCGAGGTCATAGATAGCAGTGTTGGTGGTCAGAGCCGAGTTGTCGAAGATCATTTCGTCGAGACGGATACCATAGCTCAGTTTGAACTTGCGGGTAACGTTCCATTCATCCTGAAGGTAGAGACCGATCTGGTTGAAAGCGACTTCTGCTGCAGGTTCCTTTTCGCCGTTGAAACCGTAGGTGATGGCGAAGGACTCGGGAGCGCGGTCGTTCAGGAAGTCGTCAAGTGAGTGATAGCGATAGTAGCCTGTACCGTTACGCATGTAAGCGTTGGATGCCATCTGGTGTTCGTAGGAAAGACCTGCGGTGAGGGTATGGTTGGCAAGGAGCCAGCGGAAATTATCGTTAGCGGTCCACACGCGGTTCTTTACACCATTATTATATGTAAAGAGTTCGTAACCGGCGCTCATGTAGGGTTCGAGGATGGGGCTGCCGTCGGGGTTGTAGCCTGCCATGATATCGATGAAGGGGAAGTCGGCCGAGTTGGTGCCGCGCATATCCTGGATATCGGTGTAGGTTACAAGCAGCTGGTTGGACATGTTGTTGCCGAAGCGGCTGTTGAGGTCGATCGAGAACGAGTTAACCTTGTTGTCCATCGAGTACATCGAGTTGGCAAATGCCATCGACAGCGGGCCCACGCGGTCAGTACCGTTGAGACGGTAGCCGGTATCGGACGAGTTGCCGTTGGGGCCGTTCCAAGCTATGTTCTTGGTGAAGTTGTAGCGGAACGACAGACGGTGGTTGTCAGTGATGTTCCAGTCAATGCGGGCGAGCAGACGGTTATTGCTTTCGTCGCCGGGGAAGTTGGTGTACGAACCCGGATCATAGTTGTAGCGGCTCATCAGGTAGTCCGACATGCGCTTCAGATCCTCCATCGTTGTGCGGCTGATCATACCGCCGGGAGACTGGCCGGGAGCGCAGGCGCTGTACTTGATGACTTCGCCGGGATGGCTTTCATGCTCGTAGTTTACGAAGAAGAAGAGCTTGTTCTTGATGATGGGACCGCCTACGGTGAAGCCGTAGATGGTCTGGGAAGCATCGGCGCGGGCGCCTAAGTCCTGACCGTCGATGCGGTTGCCGCGCAGGGTCTGGTTGTTGTAGTAAACGTAAGCCGAACCCTTGAAGGTGTTGGAGCCCGACTTGGTGATGGCGTTGATACCGCCGCCGATGAAGTTGGTCTGGCGCACGTCAAAGGGCGACACTACAACCTGCATTTCTTCGATAGCGTCCAGCGAGATGGGGTTGCCGCCGCCGGGGAGTTTCGAAGAAAGACCGAAGTTGTTGTTGAAGTTTGCACCGTCAACGGTGAAGTTGGTGCTTCGGCCGTCGGCACCTGCAAAGCTCATGCCGTTGGAGTAGGGCGACAGCTTGGTGATGTCCGAGATCGAACGATTGACGGTAGGCATCGACTGAATCATGCTCGACGAGATGTTGGTGGTGGCACCTGTGCGGGCCTGCACGAAGCGGCTGCCCTTGCCGGTTACGACTACCTCGTCCAGTACGTTGGAAGAATCTTCGAGGTAGATGTCGAGCTGGGTGTTCTCGCCAAGTTCAAGATTGATGTCGTTCAGGATGACCGACTGCTTGCCTACATAAGAGTAGGTGATCAGGTAGGGACCGCCTACGCGCATACCCTGGATGTCATAGCGACCGTCGATGTTGGTCACTGCGGCATAGCGGGTGCCCGAGGGTTCGTGGACGGCTACGACCGAAGCTCCGATCAGGGGCTCGCCGTCGGGTTCCGTAACCTGGCCCGAAAGTGAGGATGTAGTAATCTGGGCGTTGACACCGAGAACGGCGCATACCATCAGGATTACCATCATACTACGCTGCGTCAATCTTTTTAATAAGTTGAAATTGCACATAATAACGTAATGATTGATTGATAAAAAAAGGAATTATTTTGTTTTTGTATATTCATAGAGGACAACACCGTCCGAGTCGTGCATCGTGAAGGTCATCTGCGTCTTGTCAAATTCCATTGTCATGAAGCCCGAATTACCGTCGGCAAACACCACATTTTCGCCGGCCTTCACCGGATAGGCCTGCGAGCCTGACGTGCAAGTGACGTAGTCAGTGCTGTCTCCCGGGCGTTGAGTGTGCTCAAAACAATGAACATCGCCGGCCAGATACAGATCCGGTCGGCGTTCAGAAAGCACGTCTTCAAGGTAAGAACTTACATTGGCGCGCTGGTGTGCAGTGTCGGGGCGGCTTGAATAGACGGGATGATGGGCTGCCACTACTACCCAGTCGGCGTCGGCATCATTCAGTGCCTGTCTCAGCCACTCTATCATTGCTTCATTATCCTGATTGGAGGCATCGGGGTAGATTTCAGGCTGCGTCAGCGCGCGCTGCAGCAGAGGGGTCGTGTCTATAAAGATGAATTCTACCGTCGTGTCGCCTCGCTTGAATTTCTGGGTATAATAGCGGGCAGGAAGGTTCCATCGTCGGCTTTTCTGAGTGTAATCTATCAGCGCCTGCGTGTTGCCCTGATAATCATGATTGCCAAGAACGCAGTACCACAGGTTGTGCAGCGCCGGCGACGTGTAAATATCTTCAAAGTTGGAATTCCAGCCCGGGTCGTCAACGCTCTGCACGCCCCAGAAATGAAAAGTATCGCCCAGATTGATGATAGCGTTTGGCCACACTTCATAGGCCGCTTCGCCCACCGCCTCTGCAACCTTCTTCTGATCCGCGCCACCGAAGGCCCCGAGATCGCTCACCACTATAAACTTAGGCCCGGCGGCCAGTAGCGGCAAACAGATTGCTAAACAGAGGAATAGAGAGATAGATCGAAATTTACCGGATAACATATAAGATTCGGTTTCAAAATTTGCTGCAAAATTAGTAAATTTTAATCAAAAATAACACAATTTTCTCAAAAACTTATCTACATACCGACCACGAGAAACCGGGGCAGCATATGAACAGAAGAGGACTGAAACTTTTATGCTCCCATCGGTGGGATACTGCGCGCGCAAAGATAAATCTTATATATCGTATAAAACGAATAAAGCGGCGCCGCGGGAAGAGATGATCTTCTCGCGACGCCGCTTTTTAACCTGCCGACTTGCAGGGGTGGACCATCTTTTCACCCGAAGACAAAGCTCTTCACGAGGGGAGACGTTCATAACATCGCGTCTACGACGCTCCCCTTCTTGTTATCGCTTCTGCCCCGGGCGCTCCCCGGGGACGAGGGCCCATCCGGGGGCGGACGCGAAAGATTCGCGTCCCTACTACTCCACGGATGGAACCACCCGGAGGCATAGTGCCACGGAGCGGCGGGGAACGGTGGTCCGGAGCGGGGCGGGAGGGCCTGTGGACCTTGGGGACCTCGGCGTCTCGCTCTTATATGTAGCCTTCTACATATCTTTGGCCCGTCGGCAGGCTTACACT
>CAYVTB010000073.1:0-10457 GCA_964454365.1 uncultured Bacteroides sp.
TCCGCTCGGGTGGTGCCGGCGGCCAGAACGTAAACAAGGTTGAGTCGGGTGTGCGCTTGCGCTACCAGTTCACCGACCCGTACACGGGCGAGAAAGAGGAAATTCTCATCGAAAACACCGAGACCCGCGACCAGCCCAAGAACAAGGAGAACGCTATGCGTCAGTTGCGCTCTATTCTCTACGACAAGGAGCTTCAACACCGCATGGCCGAGCAAGCCAAGATCGAGGCCGGCAAGATGAAGATCGAATGGGGCTCACAGATACGCTCCTACGTCTTCGACGACCGCCGTGTCAAGGACCATCGCACCGGTTATCAGACCAGCGACGTCGGCGGCGTGATGGACGGCGATATAGACGGTTTCATCAAGGCTTTCCTCATGGAATTTGCCGGCAAGCAGGACGAGGAATAAACCGTTCAATCCTTATCAGACATAAAAAGACGGCCGCTCCTTCAATCGGAGCGGCCGTCTTTCTGTAATTTACTTCTGTGTATAAGCCGAGTTGTATTTCAGTATCTCGTACACGGCATCTATGTGATCCTCGAGGTCTTTCTGCAATACAGTTGCTTCTGCAGGGGCAGTCATGCGCAGGTCGGCATACCGGTCTTCGCCGTTAAGGAATGTCAGAACGCTGCCGTCAGGCGCGGCCATGTCGAGGCTCAACGCGGGAGAGCTGGCAGGATTGTATCGGTAGAGCTGCCAGTAACCCGAGAGCACGGCCTGCTTTTCCTCGATAATGGAATGTCCCATGCCGGCACGGATACCATGATTGATACAGGGGCAATATGCGATAACGATGGACGGTCCGTCATGGGCGTCGGCCTCGGTCAGCGCTTTTATCGCCTGCATATAATTGGCACCCAGCGAGATTGAGGCGACATAGACATCGGGATAGGTCATCATCATTCTGCCGAGGTCCTTCTTATAAGTGCGCTTACCGCTTGCGGCATACTTTGCTACCGCACTGATAGGCGTAGCCTTGGACATCTGACCACCGGTGTTGGAGTAACATTCTGTATCCATCACAAGGATATTGATATCGACGTTCTGAGCAAGGACATGGTCAAGACCGGCAAAACCGATATCGTAGGCCCAGCCGTCACCACCGATCGCCCACACGCTTTTCTTCACGAAGAGGTCGCTCATGGCGAGCATTTCTGAGGCGCCGACTGTCGACGGATTATCCTTGAGCGCCTTGACAGCAACCTCGGAAGTCTGTTGAGAGGCCGGACCGTTACCGCGGGAGTCATACCAGGCCTGCAGGGCGGTCTTTACTTCCGGCGTTGTCGAGGCGTCGGAAATAGCCTTGCTGACGAGCGAGGCAAGGTAGTCGCGACGCTGCGAGATCGCTACAGCCATGCCGTAACCATATTCGGCGTTATCTTCAAACAGCGAATTGGCCCATGCGGGTCCATGCCCCTTTTCATTCACACAATAGGGATTGGAGGGATAACTGCCACCCCAAATCGAGGAACAGCCTGTAGCATTGGCGATCACCATGCGCTCGCCCATGAGCTGAGTCAGTAGTTTCACATAGGGTGTTTCGCCGCAACCGCCGCAGGCACCCGAGAATTCAAGCAACGGGCGATAGAGCTGGGAGCCCTGCACGCTTTCGCGAGGCGACGTACCGGCCTTGGAAGTAACCTTGTCATGAGCATATTCATATAAAGGTTCCTGAACGGAGAGTTGAGTGTCAAGCGGCTCCATGGTGAGCGCATGGCCGGGACAGACGGTGGCACACGATGCACAACCGACACAATCGCGCGGAGAGACCTGGATGCGGTAGCGGTACTTCCCCGGCTCTGTCTTGCTGTTGAAGGGTTTCGTGGTGAACCCTGCCGGAGCGGCAGCTGCTTCCTGCTCATCAAGCAGATAAGGACGGATAGCCGCGTGGGAGCACACAAGCGAACATATCGTACATTCGATGCACTTGTCGGGATTCCACTCAGGAATATTATCGGCGATCGTGCGCTTCTCGTAGGCTGTCGTACCCATAGGAATAGATCCGTCGGGACTGAAGACGGAAACGGGCAGTTTTCCGCCGCGCAGGCTGTCGCAAGGCACGGCTATCTTGCGCACGAAATCGGGAAGATCTGCGCGGAATACAGGTGCGTCGGTAGCCGTTGCCCAGGATGCGGGCACGTCGACGGCTGTTATCGCCGAGCTCACCGCATCCAGTGCCTTGATGTTGGCGTCCACCATGGCATTGCCCTCGTGGCTGTAGAGTTTGGTGATATACTGCTTGAGCTGGGTCAATGCTTCATCATAGGGAATGATCGCATGGAGCTTGAAGAAAACAGCAAGCATTATCATATTGATGCGCACGCCAAGGCCGTTGGCCCGAGCTATCGCCGGAGCATTTATCGTGTAGAATTTAATGTTGCGCTGTGCGATGATTCTCTTTATCGAGGCCGGAAGTTCTTTTTCAAGCCGCGCAGCGTTCCAGGCAGTGTTGAGGACAAATGTTCCGCCGGGAACAATGTTGTCGAGCATCGGGAAACGCTTGACATAGACATCCTTGTTGCAGCCGATGTAGTCGGCACGTTCGATATCGTAGGCCTCGAGTATTGGGTCGGGACCGAAACGCAACTGACAGATTGTGTAGCCGCCCGATTTCTTTGCCGAATACTGGAAATAGGCCTGGGAATAGAGGTCGGTCGCCGTGCCGATAATATGGGCGGCAGCCTTGGTAGCACCGACAGTACCGTCAGAGCCCATACCGTAGAAGACAGTCTGAGTCAACCCCTTGGCTTCGATATTAAGCGGATCGCCCTCGGGCAGGGACAGATGTGTCACATCATCATCGATGCCTACAGTGAAGCTCCGGAGCGGTGATGCTGATGCCAGGTTGTCAAACACAGCCTTGACCATCGTGGGATCGAAGGGCTTGGACGACAGGCCATATCGGCCGCCGATTACCTCGATTTCACGGCCCGAAGCCTGAACGGCAGCCGCTACATCAAGATAGAGAGGCTCGCCGAGTGAACCGGGTTCTTTCGTGCGGTCAAGAACGGCTATTCTCTTCACGCTCGCCGGAATAGCCTTGAGAAGAGCCTCAGCATCAAACGGACGATAAAGGCGCACCTTGATGGCACCGACTTTGCGGCCGGCAGCGTTGAGAGCATCGACAGCGAGGGCAACCACCTCACATGACGACCCCATGGATATTATGACATCTGTGGCATCGGGTGCACCGACATAGTCAAACAGGTGGTAGCTGCGGCCCGTAAGCTTAGCGACATCGTCCATTCTCTTCTGAACTATTGCAGGAAATTCATTATAAAACTTATTGGCGGCCTCGCGGTTCTGGAAATAGACATCCCAGTTCTGTGAAGTACCGCGCATCTCGGGATGTTCGGGATTGAGCCCTCGAGCCCTGAAGGCTGATACTTTATCGGTAGGCACCAAGGGCTGGAGTTCATCATAGGCTACGACGTCAATTGTCGCGGTTTCATTGGACGTGCGCCAGCCGTCAAAAAAGTGCAGAACCGGCAGCGAGCCGTCGATGGCCGCGAGGTGGGAAACAATCGCAAGGTCGTGAGTTTCCTGGACCGATGCCGAGGCAAGCATGGTAAATCCGGTTGCACGGCAGGCCATCACGTCCTGGTGGTCGCCGAAAATACTGAGGGCATGCGTCGCCAGCGACCGACATCCTACATGAAAGACGCCGGGAAGCAGTTCGCCCGAAATCTTATACATATTGGGAATCATGAGCATCAGGCCCTGTGACGCGGTGAAAGTCGTCGCAAACGCTCCGGCCGCGAGGGCGCCGTGGGTCGCGCCGGCAGCGCCCAATTCCGACTCCATTTCCTTGACTTCCATGGGAGTTCCGTAGAGGTTGCGCAGGCCCGCAAGGTTCCACTTGTCGGCAGTCTCGCCCATCGAGGCAATCGGGGTTATAGGATATACTGTAGCCACATCGCTGAATGCGTAGGCTATATAAGCAGCTGCCGTGCAACCGTCCATGCTCATTTTTTTCATATTCGCGGTACTAAATAGTATATATGTAAAATAATATAACGCAGGAAAATGTCAGGCGGTTCACTCATCTGAAGTTGATTCTTTAAGCTCGTCGAGGCTGATACCGAGATAACGCTCTGTCTTGTCGATTAAGACTTTCCGCAGAATACGCGCCCAGGAGGCATCGTTGGCCCCTGCCTCGTTCTCGAGCATGGAGACGGCCTGCCAGAAACATATTGCAGCCGCGACATATCTCAGCAGTTCCACCTGCGGCATAACGACCGACTGGACAAGCGCCGTTAGCAACAATAGTGCATAAATGCGGCCAAGTTTAAAGAGTGTCCTTGAAAACCGCGCGGAAGAAAACTTCAACCGCTGCCGCTGCGACGGTACACGGCGCCCGAGTCGACGAGCAAGCCGCCGGGCTGTCACTACATCGGCAAAAACCATGGCGGTGCAGACGGCCGCAAAGGGAAAGGACGGCGCGGCAGCCTGCCAGAGCCACGCCCCCGCCAGCGTGACTACCGTCTTTGAAAATTGTGCAAATTCCTGATTCATTGTGTTGAGATAATATTAGATTAAGGATAAAATAACAGCGGAAACAACCGACCGGCTATTTCCGCTGCAAATTTACAATAAAAATTTCAATAATTCAATATCAGTTACCGAAACTGAGGACGGTATAATACCTCAGAGCGCCTCCTGAAGAATAATCGCTCTTATAAGAGAGATGTATGAACTGGTTTCCGGGGCCCCACCATGTTGTCTCGACGCCGTTGCCGGTGTTGTTGATGCTGACCGGCGAGCCGTAATTATTCATTAACGTCGTGTAGACCATGTCGTAGCGGCTCGGATCGTAACCAAGGGTAGAATAAATAAAACGCGACGCATAGAGCTGACCGGCAGTGTTGAAATACAGGGCTGCATCGGGCCACCACATGTTGAGCATCTGCACGTTGTCGAGATAAATCGTGTTGTTGCCATAGTAATTAACTGTGTAGCCACTGTTTATCAAGGCATTCAACGACAGGTTGAAGGCCGTGCCGAGTGCAACGCCAAGGATGGAGTTGAAAGGACGCCAGCCGCTGTAAGGACGCCAGCCGTGGGGCGGCGGAGCCGGACGGTAAAACGGCCGTGGCGGAGGCATATTGGGACGCATCGGCCCGTGATGATTACCGGGAGGCGGGGGAGTGGGTTGATAACCGGGTCCGCCGGGACGGTAACCGGGATTATAACCGGGTCCATGGCCGGGATTATTACCTGGACGGTGCCCCTGGGAGGTCGATCCACCGGGACGCGAAGGCTGTGACGGGCGGGAGGGCTGGACGGGTCTCGAAGGAGCCGACGGTCCCTGGCCGTTGTTGCCGGGGCGCCCCTGGCCGTTGTTTCCGGGGCGAGTGGTGTTGGATGGCCGTGCGGTGTTGCCCGGACGTGATGTCTGGGTCGGCGTGGACGCGGGTCGGTGGGTATTGCCGCCATTGCCGCGGCCGCGGTTCTGTGCATCGGCTACAGGCATGGCAAGCATGCCGCAGAAGAGAGCTATCGCAACTGTACGGAATATCTTTTTCATAAGCGGGCGATTTTTATGTTCTATATATTTGATTGTTTAAATCGGATAAAGTTTAACCGTCATATAACTAAATCGCCGCTTCCGTGTCTCACTTGGTGACATGAAGCGGCGATTTCGATGTGCAATTGTCTACTTTCACAAGCAGGCGTTGCTAACTATAACCTTAAATCTAATACCATGAAAATTTTGTTCTGTTTATTATTATAATGTTACAAACACGTTAAAGTTTACGCGAAACACCAAAATTAACCGATTTTAACTTTTGGAACAAATCTGATTTAACTAATTTAGCAACTCGAAAACAACAACTATACTCAAGAATGAGAGAAAAGATACTTGTAATAGACGACGAAGAGTCTGTATGTGAGATTCTTAAATATAATCTGGAAAAAGAAGGCTACGAAGTTGAGACGGCCAACAGCGCCGAGGAAGCCCTTGACATGGACCTGAGCCCGTTCCAGCTCTTTCTTGTTGACATCATGATGGGCGACCTCAGCGGATTTGACTTCGCAAAACGCCTGCGCAACGTAACAGCCACCGAGGAAATTCCCATTATCTTCTGCTCGGCCCTCGTCGAGGAAGATGAAAAGGTCATGGGTCTCAATATCGGTGCCGACGATTATATCACCAAGCCCTTCTCGATCGGCGAGGTTCTTGCCCGTGTAAGAGCCGTGCTGCGCCGTGCAGCCATCAATAACAACCGCGCGGCTGCCGCCCCACAGGGAGACAGCACCTACGAAGCCGACCTCACTTATAAGACGCTCCGCATAGACCGCAATCAGAAAATCTGCTATCTCGACGGCCAGCAGCTGCAGCTGACACGCACTGAATTTGAATTGCTCGAATTTTTCCTTACCCACCGCAACCGCATTTTCTCGCGCCAGGAAATCATCAGCAGCGTATGGGGAGAGGAAGTCGTTGTCACCAACCGCACCATCGATACCAACATCACACGCCTGCGCAAGAAACTCGGCGACTACAGCAACAATATCGTGACGCGCCAGGGATTCGGCTATGGCTTTAAAGAGACAAATTAAGTATCAGTGGAGACTGTTCCTGCCGCTGGTGGCAATCATCTGGATTGTCATCATCGTGATGGGCGTGTGGATGTACCGGACCGAGCGCAAGCTGCGCGTCGAGAACCTGCGTAACCAGGTCTCGATGATCAGTGCCCGTATCATTCACGCCTATGAGAACAATATCGACCCTGAATACTTCTTCAATTTCGTAGAGTACTACTATATTGCCGACAAGCTCTTTGACGGTATCCGCATCACGACCTACTACAACGGCCGTCTCGACCGTCATATCGGCGAGCCTATCATGCGCACCGACGCGAGCCGCTATCAGGAGGGCACCACAAAGCTTGCCGACCCGGACAACGACTCGGAGCGAAACCGCGCCAATCTTTTCTACGACGTGACCCACAGTCTCGACAACAGGCTGCATATCTACACGATGCTGCCTTTTGACTCGGAACTGCTCGAGGCTACCCAGGCTTCCACCAGCCTGTATATGCTGCTCATCGCTCTCGCTCTCGGCGGAACGGCCCTTGCATGGATAATGTCCCGGCGACTCGGTAGAAACCTCCGTAACCTGCGCGACTTTGCCGAGAAAGCATCGTCGGACCCCGACTTCGTGCCAAACCTGAAATTCTCCAATGACGAGCTCGGCGATATATCCCGCCATATCGTCTCGTTCTACAACCAGCGCAATGCAGCCCTCATAAAGATCAAGCGCGAGCATAACATTGCTTTCCACGCCCTGGAAGACAAGACCCGTCTCAAGCGCGAACTCACCAATAATATAAACCACGAGCTAAAGACTCCCGTGAGCGTCGTCAAGGGCTACCTTGATACCATCATCCAGCATCCCGAGATGGACGACGAGTCGCGCCAGCACTTCCTGCGTAAGGTGAGCGAGCACGTCGACCGCCTCACCCAGTTGCTCAATGACCTGTCGAGCATCACACGCCTCGAATATGGTTCGCAGATGATTTCAACCGAGCCGGTCAACTTCCACGAGGTCGTCTTCCAGTGTGTCTGCGATTTCGAAACTTCGGGCCTGCTCAACGACATGACTTTCAATTACGACATCCCGACCTTCTGCCGCGTTATCGGCAACGAGACCCTGCTCGCGGCAATGATAACCAACCTCACGAAGAACGCCGTGGCATATTCCAAGGGTACCGAGTGCTCGCTTATCCTGACCGATAAGGACGACCAGTTCTATCACTTTGCCTTCTACGACAACGGCGTCGGTGTCAAGCCCGAGAGTCTGCCCCACCTCTTTGACCGCTTCTTCCGCGAGGACAACGGCCGTTCGCGTAAGAAAGGCGGTACAGGTCTCGGCCTCTCGATCGTGCAGAGTACCATCGAGGCACTCGGCGGCAGCATAAGCGCTGAAAATCGCAGTGGCGGCGGTCTCATCTTCCGCTTCACGCTGCGCCGGGCCGACGAGAAAAAAGATTGATTCAGCCCCTATGTGTCATTGTGACACCCGGGAGTGCCCAATTCTCATTTTTCTGTGCAAAGATTTGTTTATTATTAATATTATTGTCAACTTTGCACTGATAAAACGTTAACACTACCTGATAATGACTCAAGAAATAGACTGGAAAAACCTTCCATTCGGTTATTATCCGACCGACTATAATGTCCGCTGCACATTCCGCGACGGTAAGTGGGGCGACATTGAAGTCACCTCTTCCGACAAGGTCGAACTTCACATGGCCGCCACCTGTCTCCACTACGGGCAGGAACTCTTTGAAGGCATCAAGGCTTTCCGCGGAAAAGACGGCAAGATACGCATCTTCAGGCTTCGCGACAATGCCGAGCGCGTGCGCTCCTCAGCCAAGGGCATCCTCATGGAACCCGTTCCCGAAGACCTTTTCTGCAAAATGTGCAAGATGGCCGTGAAGCTCAACGAGCGCTTCGTGCCTCCTTATGGCAGCGGAGCATCGCTATACCTGCGTCCCCTGGAAATCGGTATCACTCCCAGCATCGGCGTCAAAGCCGCCACTGAATATATGTTCATGGTCATGGTGAGCCCCGTAGGCCCCTATTTCAAGACAGGCTTTGGCTGCACCAACATCTGCATAATGCGCGATTATGACCGCGTCGCTCCCCGCGGCACGGGTCGGTTCAAGATCGGTGGTAACTATGCGGCCTCTCTGGTCGCCGGCGAGCATGCCCACTCTATGGGTTACTCGGCCGTCCTCTTCCTCGATCCCAAAGAAAAGAAATATCTCGACGAGTGTGGCCCGGCCAATTTCTTCGCGATCATCGACGGAAAATATGTAACGCCCAAGAGCGACTCCATCCTGCCTTCGATCACCAATCGCGCGCTGATGACTCTTGCACGCGAGATGGGCATTGAAGTCGAGGAGCGCCACATCACGGTTGATGAGCTCGAACGCGCCACAGAAGCCGGTGCCTGCGGCACTGCCGCCGTTATTTCGCCCGTAGGCAAAATCAAGGATATCGATACAGGCAAGGAATATGTCATCTCACAAGACGGCAAGCCCGGCCCCATATCGACAGCCCTCTACGAGCGCCTCAATGCGATACGCCTTGGCGAATACCCCGACGAGCACGGCTGGAACACCGTCGTAGAATGAATCTCCTTCAAGCCTGCGGCGAGCTTTACGACGCATTTTATCCTACCGGCACCCGAGCCCGCAATATTCTTGAGCGTCACTCGCGCTCGGTTGCTGACCTTGCGGCCGAGCTCAACCGGCGCAATGACCTCCTTGTCGACCCGCAGTTGCTTGAAGCGGCCGCAATGCTGCACGACATCGGCATCTTCCTCACCAATGCGCCTTCGATAGACTGCCACGGTTGTCTACCCTACATGATGCACGGCGTCCTCGGAGCAGACCTCCTGCGGCGTCACGGCTTCCCCGAAGAGATTGCGCGCGTGGCAGAGCGGCACACAGGCACAGGACTGTACCCGGCCGACATTGCCGCCTCGTCCCTACCCTTCCCGCGGGAACGCATTCTATATCCCGAGACAAGGCTCGAACGCCTCGTTTGCTACGCCGACAAATTCTATAGCAAAAGCCGCGACATGAGCCTCAAAAGCCTCGAAAGAGTGCGCGCTTCTCTTGCGCGGCATGGCGAGCAAGCATTGCAACGGTTCGAGGAAATGAGGGAAGAATTCGGCAATCCATGACATTACGCATCACGGGCGGGAACTTCAGCAGTTCCCGCCCGTGATGCACTATACATTTATTTATTGTCTAACTATTTTTCAATTCTGATAAAAATTCCGTCTACGTCAAAGATCAGATCCACCTCATTGGTGAGCTCGACTTCGTAGCCGCGGTTGTCACGCGAAATCTCGTTAATCTTCTCGTTGGGATAAGTGTCAGCGACAAAATCGACGATGGGGGTCGGAACGATTCCCTCGGGTACGGCCGCTCCGGCGGGAGCGTCTACTGAAATCCAGTTGCCGTCACGATCAAACTCTACTTCGCTGCCGTCAGACAGGTACACGTCATACTTGACTGAATTACCCTTGCCGTCCTTCTCGACACGCAGCATCCCTATGGTCGGGTAATACTGTTCAAGAAACGCTTTGGCTTGAGTAGGAATAGCGTCTGCACCGACAATCTCGTCATTATCAGAACAGCTGAAAGCCACAACGCCCACAAGAGCTACAAACAGGAAGAAAAGTGTCTTTTTCATAATAGTCATGTTTGTTTTAATCTTTCTTGAACATATCATTAATAAACTAACATAATCAAAACACCCGCCGCCCGGAAATAGTTCATCACAGAAGCAAAAAAATCCCGAGGATATTTTTCTTTCAAAAAAATTTGCACAACATAAAAAAAAGCCCTACCTTTGCATCGCTTTTTTAAAGAACAAGCACATGATGATTCGCTAGCTCAGCTGGTAGAGCACAACACTTTTAATGTTGGGGTC
>CAYVTB010000074.1:0-10443 GCA_964454365.1 uncultured Bacteroides sp.
GCCCTTTCAATTAAACGGCCCTTTTACCCGGCACACCTGGCGGTGGGCCGGGCTATAGAAAGTCGGCGACCGCTGCGCGGGCGCCCTAAGCTACAAGTGCGAGGGAATAATAAAAGGAAAGCCCGCGACTGATTGAAGTCACGGGCCTGTGTCGGAGTAGTCTTACCAGGATTCGAACCTGGACAGACAGAACCAAAACCTGTAGTGCTACCATTACACCATAAGACTGTCCCGGTTTGCTGTAAACCGCCGCAAAGGTAGGCATTTATTGCTATTCAGGCAAGTTTTTCAGCTATTTTTTGACGATGCTTGCGCAGGCGGGATATTTTAATTATATTTGCGGCAGTCCTCAGAATTAATAATAAACTACATAACCAACCGAAAGCACAACTTTTTTCGGTAATGAATTCATCTTTAAGCTACTTTTTTTCTAACACCAATGAGACTCTTATGAAAAAACTATTTTTTCTGATGCTGAGCTTCCTTTTCGGGCTTCCTACATTTGCACAAAGATTTTCCTATGAATACATGGGACAGACCCTGACCTATAGGATTATCAGTGAAAGCGACAAGACCTGCCGCGTGTTCCAGAGTCCCGACTGGAAGTCAATTTCGGGCGATGTCATAATTCCGGCGACTGCTGTCGATGGAGAGACCGAGTATACTGTTACCGGTATCGAAGCATTTACTTTCTATGACTGCGTAGGCATTACATCGATTGAGATTCCCAATACCGTTAAGGAAATCTACAATTATGCTTTCTGCAGCTGCAACGGCTTGACCTCGTTGGTAATCCCCAATTCCGTTACATTGATTGAAGAAGCTGCATTCGGTGGTTGCAAAGGCTTGAGGTCGGTAGTTGTCGGCAATTCTGTAGCTACGATAGGCAAGGACGCTTTCGCGCATTGTACTGCCTTGACCTCGGTGGAATTTTCCGGGAACCTGGTTAAGATCGGGGATGCAGCTTTCTACGGTTGCACGAAATTAGAGTCGATTGATATACCGGCGACTGTCACCACAATCGGTGACGATGCATTCGGTTACTGCCGCGGCTTGACGTCAGTCTATATTCCCGCTTCGGTGATGTCAATCGGATATATGGCTTTCACTTATTGCAGCCGTCTGGAAAATATTAACGTTGATGAGAATAACCCTGAGTACAGCTCTATCGACGGAGTATTATTAAACCGCGACGGTACAATCTTGATAGCATTTCCGACAGCGCGGGAAGGTGAATATGCAATTCCCGAAACGGTTAACATAATAGGTGAAACAGCCTTCCAAGGCAGCAAATTGACGTCAGTGACAATTCCAAGCTCTGTCACCGCGATAGCTGAATCTGCTTTTTTCAACTGTGAACTGCCTTCAATTATCATTCCGGCTACCGTTACAATAATCGGGACTCAGGCATTCCTCGAGTGTCTTAACCTGACATCTGTTTATTATGAAGCGGAAGACCCCGGGGAGTTTGACTGGATGGTGTTCGGGGAGTACACATATAATGCGGGGACCCTGTATGTGCCTGAATCAGCGCTTGAAAAGTGCAGGCAGATCAATCCGTGGATGAATTTCAGGTCAATTCAGGCTTTTGATTTCAACGGCGTTGAGGATGTCGTGGAGGACTCCACAGGTCCCTGCGAAGTGTTTACAACCGGCGGTATAAAAATCGCCGGAAGCAAAGACGCTTTGCTCCCGGGCGTATACATCATGCGTGACGGTGCTACCGTCAAAAAAGTCTTGGTGAAATAATCAGATAAATCTTGTTTCTTATCGGCGGCCGAAGAGTGACTTGAGGCCGTCCATGTCAAACGACAGCGTGAAGCGGAGCGTCTGGTCAAGGGGCGACGACTGGGCGGTCGCGATCATGTAGGAGGCATCGAGTCTCACCACGTTGAGCGAGAAACCGGCGCCGGCGGCGAAATACTGACGGTTGCCCTTGTGCTCGTTTTCGTAGAAGTAGCCGGCACGGATAAAGAACTGATTGTTATAGGAGTACTCGGCACCGAGACTCCAGGTGATCTCGCGCAACTCTTCCTTGAAGCCGCCGGGAGCGTCGGAGAACGACTTGAAAATACCGGTGAATGACGACATGTTTTCCCAGTTGGCGAGAGCGTCGGCATAGGCAGCCTGGCCCTCGGGAGTCTGGGTGTCATAGTCGGCCTGTCGGGGACGGGCGGGCACCAGCAGCTTATTAAGGTCGAGGTTGATGGCGAGATTGTGATAATCGGCAAGGGGGAAGGTGAACGAGGTACCAAGACGCAGGTTAGTGGGAAGGAAGGCAGGGTTCTCGCCGTTGTTATAAGCGACTTTAGTACCGATATTGGATATATCCCAGCCCCATGCCCACTGACACTCGTTACGGCCTACGATGGGGTAGGTGACATAGTAGCCCGAGATGTCGGCCGAGAAAGCCGAGGCACCGGTCGACTGGTCGCCGGCATAGGAGTCGCTGAAGCCGAGGTCGGAGTAGATGTAGCGGAAGACAACGCCCATCGAGAACTTCTCGGAGAGCTTGCGGGAGTAGCCGATGTCAAAAGAAAGCTCATAGGGGTTGAGCGACTGGGTGATGTCGTCGACACCGTTGGACGAGGTCACTTCGCCCAGCGAGAAGTAACGGAGCGAAGCACTCACTGCCTGGTTGTCCTGAGAGCCGAGTTTCCAGTAACCGGCAAGATTGGCCAGGAAGATGTCGTTGACCAGTTTACGGAGCCAGGGAGTGTAGCTGAGAGAAACGCCGCCGGTGCTGTAGGCGAAGGCATATTTCGAGGGATTCCAGAACTGGGAGTTGACGTCGGGGTCGGTGGCCGCGCCGAGGTCGCCCATCGAGGCGCCGCGGGCATCGGGAGCGATACCGAGCGAGGTGACACCCGTCTGGATAGGGTTGAACTCGTTCTTCTGGGCATGGATGCCCGAAACACAAGCAAGAAGAAGGAGCAGAGATATAATGCGGTATTTCATGCGTATGATGATTGGCCTGTCATGCGACAGTGTTACTAATGTATAACTGAAAACGGCGCGATTTATTGTCTGACCTTAAAAAAAAGAATACATTAATAATTTAACGGAGGTCGCCCCCGCTGACCACTATGGGCACGGAGGACGACCGGAGAGAGGGAATGAGAGGAGAATGGGCTCCCTTGGACCGGGATGACAATTAATTGTCACTCAGCTGTTGACGGGAGTATCTGGAGGAAATCCGAGATTTCGGCGGGATATTGGCAGGATTCGATTATCTTGGCGTAATCGTGGCTTGTGGGAGAGCCTTCGCCATCGTCGAGGCAACGTACAAAGCGGTGGGCAGGGGCCGAGAGCATAAGTCCTGATTCAAAGGCCTTCTGGTAGTATTCGACGGCCATGTCATAGCGTTCACCGCTGAACATTTCTTCATAGTAGCCGTCGCCGAGGGCATTGAAAGCCAGAGGATAATTTTCCGCTGCTGCAGCTTCGAGAAGCTCGATTGCACGGGGCACGTCGGGCTCGATACCGTCGACACCGCGCTCCAGGATGCCGGCGAGAACACAGCGTGCATAGTTGTATTTTTCCTTCTCAATGACCTTTGAGAGAACCTTTACGGCCTTGGCGGGGTCGCGCTTCTCATTGGCGGGGTTAAGCAGGATCATGGCTTCGAGCACGTCGGCCATGGGGCTCTTTGTGAGCTTTTTGAAGGCCTTGAGATTATCCTTTGCACCCTTGATGTCGCCGAGCGAGAGCGCCTTGAGGGTCTCGGCATAGCGGCCGAAGGCGGTGTCGAGGGTCGACGCGGGATCGCCGGGGGTGAAGAGGGCTGTCATCTGGGGCACGAAGGAGTGGCGGTCGGCGAGCCAGGAGAACATATAGGCTGCCACGACAAAATCTTCTTTCGATGCCATGAGCTTGCCGTAGTCGAAAATGGCTTTGGGAAGTCCCAGGAGGGCGGCCTCGCGGAGCCATTTCTCGGCAGCTTCCGAGGAGGCGCGCACGCCACGGCCGTCGCGATAAAGCTCATAGGCGTAGTACTGGGCATTGGCAAAGCCTCTCTCGGCGGCTTTCATCACATAGACAAATCCCTTGGAAGGATCGGCCGAGCAGCCGAGGCCTTCTACCGTGAGCTTGCCGTAATAATAAAGGCAGGTGACATTCTCTTCCTCAGCGCCGGTCTTGAACCACTTGTAGGCGTTCTTGTAATCCTTGGCATTGAGATAGGCGAGGCCGGCGTCGCGCATGGCGGTGAGATTGCCGCGGCGCGCGTTGGTGGCGTAGTAGGTCGCTGCCGTGGCATAGTCTTTCTTGCATCCGATTCCCTCGCTGAAGAAATAGCCCATGGCGTTGCAGTCAAAGGCATTGCCGTGGTCGGCACCTTCGCGGAGGGAGTCAAACAGGGCCTCGTTGCCCATGCGCAGGGATTTGGTGTAGAGACCCATTGCCTTGACCGAGTCGACCTCGACGCCGTTGCCCTCGCGGTAGCAGGTGCCGAGATGGCCCACAGCGACGGCATCGCCGAGCGAGGCGCTCTTGGCCCACAGGCGGGCAGCCACGGTGTAATCGCGTTCGAGGTGGTTGCCGTCGTAGTACCATCCTGCCAGGATGTTGAGGGCCGCGGGATCGTTGGCCTCGGCTGCGTGGACAACGTTCATGATGCTGTCACGGGAGATAGCCTCGACATCGTCGGCTGCATAGGCGGGAATAGTGGCGGGAGAGAGGAGAACGAGTGCTGCCAGAATATTATTAATGAGTTTCATGTCGCTTGGATTAACGGTTTACTTGTCGGAGAAAATCATCTCGGTCTTGCCCATGGTGATGACGTCGCCGAAGCGCAGCTGGATGGCTTCGCCGCCGGCCAGGGGCCGGGAGTTGATGAAGATGGGATTCTTGGTCTTGATGACGCGGAAGAGATATTGTGTGGTGCCCTGGGCCTGGCTGGCTTCAATCTCTGCGCAGCGACGCGAGATTGAGTCGTCGCCCGTGATCGATATGTCGCTGGGATTGTGTTCGTCGCGGCGCCCGATAGTCCAGGAGCGCAGTCCGTCGAGATTGAAAGCCTTGACCTTGGCGGGGAGGAAGGTGCGGTGCATGGTCACTCTGAGTACGGCGCTGGCCGGGGCCATTGCTATCGTCCAGGAAGGGTTGAAGTCGGCTGCCCTGACGGTCTTTTTGACTTCAGCCACCGGTTTGCGGGCTGTCTCGACCTTTACTTCCTCCTTGGGTTTCTGTGGAGCTGGAGAACCGAAGCGGATGCCGAACTTCTCGCCGCAGGCCGAGCAGGTGAATCTTACGTCGCGGGGCGTGTCGGGTTTCCTGGCGAGAAACTTCTTTTTACATGCCGGACACTGGATGGGTATATAACCTTCGGGAATGGCCATGGCGTCAAGCAAAGTCTTCAGAGTCAATAATATCGTCGGTGGGATCGTCGTCGATCATGCTGTCGAGGTCTTCATCATAGGCGATGTAGCCGGTCTCGGCGTCGAGCTCAGCGTCGCCCACGGTGAGGAATCCCTCGCTATTGACCTGATAGATAGCGCCGCCGTCTTCCTCGAGGATGTCGAATACACCGTCGCCGTCGAGGTCGATCATGACGCCCGTCTGGCCGTCTTCGTCGATATACCGGGCTTCCACGGTGGCGTTGCCGTCGATGTCGTAGACCGTCTCGACATCGGTGAAGGCAAAGGGCTGGGTGCCGTCAAAGTCGTTCTCGTCGATTTCCTCGACTGCAATAAGGGCCTCGGCAATTTCATCGGGATCGCTCACCTCGATCTGGGGATTGATGACGGGATCGGCGGGATATTCTACTGTTTCTTCAATTTCCTCGATTTTTTCCTCTCCGGGAGTCTCAATGACGGGTTCTGTAGGTGTTTCGACGGGCTGCTCCACAGGGGTCTCGATGTTCTGGGCGGGAGTCTCGGTACCGACCTGGGTCTGCGTGGGAGCTGTGTTTCCGCCGGTCGTGTGCTGCACGGGAGTCTCGCCGGCAACGGTTGCCTGCTGCTGTGCCGTGGCTTCGTGATTTCCGGTTGCGGCGACTTCTATTTCATCAACAGGCTCCTCTTCAAGGATTTCGTCGTCTTCGACGATAATAGCGTCGATATCGGCGGTATCGCTGCCGGTCATGGCGTTATAGGCATAGTAGGCAGCGGCGCCCGCGCCGGCGGCAGCTGCACCGGTGGCAGCGGCAGCAACGCCTGTATTGCTTTTTTTGTTGGCGTTGTCGGGTTGTTGCTGAGTGGCCGGGGTATCGTCGGCCATGGGGTCAAGGGGCAGAGAAGAAGCTTTTGAGTCCATATTGTCGTTTTTTAGAGATTTATTCTTTTAGGTTGTTGTCGATGTTGCAAAGTTAAGGCTTCGCCAAGGCCTGTTGCAAATTTTTCGCAGGGTCTTTGACGAAGCCTTTGGTTTTTTTGACGAACAGCAGGGTTTTGCTGACGAAAATATCACTCGGCTGAATATCTGATCACCTCGACGTCGTGCATAGACTTGGGCGCGATCAGCATGGGGTGCTGGATGCCCTCGGAACGGCGCACGACATCCTTGTGGATGTGCTTGAAGAGCTCGAGAACGGTGACGGCGCGGTCGTGGTCGGTATCGGCCTTGCCGCGGTAGCCGGTGAGCAGAGCCTGGGTGAAAAAGCTTTTGTTGAGCCAGCCGGCCGACCAGCTGAACTCGTCGCTGCGGCTCGAGAGCATGTAGACGTGGCCTTCGCGGGGAGTGAGGCCCGAGAACCAGTTGGTCTGGTCAGAAATCTCCTCGGTTGCCGAGCCTGAGAAGCAGGCGTTGATGAAAACGAAGACTTCGGAGGCCTTTGTGTCGGAAAGCGTCTGCACCAGGGTCGAATACCACAGCGAGCTGTCGTAGCAGGCGAGGCCGCCGGGGAAACCATGGCCGTTGAAGAAGAAAATGATGCGGTCGCCGGGCTGGGCGCGGTTGGTTATGGCCTTGAGTTTTTCAAGGATGTTGGATGCGTTGGCGTGGCGCGAGGTGAGCAGGGTGATATCGTTGGTCTGCGTCTTGAGGACATCGCGGAAAGCCTTGGCGCCGGTGGTCGTGTGCTGGTTGTCACCGTCGCCGCCATAGTTTGAGACGGCTGCGAGCAGGGCATAAGTGCGTGCCTGGGCCATAAAGCCGCCCATGGCGAGCACGGCGAGGAGGATGATGATCAGTCTTTTCATACTTGGGGGAGTTGAGAAAAAGTTTCTTACATGGCTTTGCAGGCCGAGCAGCGGCCGTTGCGCAGGTCGTAGTCGCTGAGGGGGCGCCAGCATTTGGGGCATTGGATCAGCTTTGCACGGCGGGCCTTGATGGCCTTGAGCTTCTCGGCATCGCCGCGGTAGGCATATTTCAGAAGACCGGTAGGAATAGCGGTGACACCTACCGTGAGACCCATAAGCAACGTGGTATCGATGGGCACAAAGAGTCGCAGACTCATGGTCAGCGCAGCGAGAATCACAGGTGCAAGGATGAGATTGCGGTTGTGTTTTTTCGTGATGGCCGTCAGCTCGGCTTCCTGTTTCTGGAGCTTGCGCTCGAGGGCCCGGTTGTAGCCAAACTCGTAGTTGTAATTGTCGGGCGTCAGGATATGGTGGGCCATGAAGGTGAAAGAGTTGGCGTTTTCGGGACCGAGCCTCACGATGTCGACCGGCTTGATGCGGCAGGCCATCACGCGGCGGAAATCACCGTTGGAGTCGCGGACATAAACGCCGTTACCGCCGGCGCCCTTGAGGTCTTCGATGTACCAGTCCTGGGAGTCGGGATCGACCGTTAAACGGGCGTGTTCGCCATGAACATACAGGCGCCCGGGTTCTATCTCGAAGGGCTGGTTACCTGCGCGGCCTATGATATATGACTGTTTCATAGATTGAACATTAGGAGGCAGAAAGAAGTGACGGTTACTCCGCGGCGGCAGGCGCATCGGCGCGGCTGACGGTCATGCGCGCCGGTGATTCATAGCGCGCCGTGAATTTATCCTTGAGTAACTTGAGAAGGTGCTTGGGAACCGTGAGCTTGAAATTGTGGTTGTCGAGGTCGCTCAGCACCAGATACTGCTTGAGCAGGTTGATGTTGGAGAGAAAATCCTCGTTGATGATGAGGCTGCGGCCGAGTCTTACGAAGCTTGACTTGCCCTTGGCAAGAGCGTTGACAAGGATTTTTTCAACGCCCGAGAGGCCGGTGTTGAGTACAAGTACCTGCCCGCTGATATATGTGAGACGCGTATAATTGCCGTTGGCCTGGAAAAAGGCCACGCGGTCGAGATCCATTATCAACAGTTCGTCGCGGGTGTTCACACATACTTTTTTCATTGCTTCGGTGATTTAAGAAATGTAAGACTATGCGCAAAGGTAAGAAAAAATGCAAAGATAATCAAATCTTTGTCTTAAAAACTGCAGGCTTCCGTCGGGGTGGAGCAGGCCGGTGTACGGCTCAGCGCATGATGGAGTCGATGTAGCGGTAACGGAGGTCGGCGGCAGGGTCGAGCAGGACGCTTGACTCGACGTCGAGCTGAAGCACCGGAGTGATGTTGCAGCCGTTGATCGGAGGCCACTCCACGAGGCCCTCTCCATTGGGGTCGCCGTTGGTGACAAAGTTGATGTAGTAGCTCGAGAAGATGTCAGACATGCGGTAGTCCTCGGGCTGCCAGTCGTAGACCTCGTTGGTGTCGAGATTGTCCATGGCATATTCGATGTCGGCCGAGTGTACCGCGCCGTTGAATACAGGCACGGATTGCGTAGCCTCTGCGGCATCGATGACGCCCCCGGCGAGGCCGGCGACCTTGCCCTTGACGCGCATGGCCGGGCGCGGATGGCGGTAGCTGTAGAAGTAGACCGGACGCGTGCCCGTGAGGGCATGCATGCGGGCCCAGTTGCGGGTTGAGTATCCGATGAAAATGTCGCCTGCAAGTGTCACCCCGGGCTCTCCCTCGACGTCGGCATCTGTCTCTATTCCATAGAGCTGGAGCACCTTGTCGGTGTTGTCGCCGAAGATGGGTGTTATGCACTCGCGCAGGGCAGCGAGCGTGGGCGCTTTGTCGTGGAGCAGGAAGTCGGGCCCCATTTCCCGCGAGGTGCCACCGACAAGGAGCGGGATATCCATCTGCTCGCCGAGCGTGTAGACTTCCCAGGGTTGACGGGTGAAGACATGGTTGTCGATGTTGTAGCTCATGCCGGTGTGCGCGGCCGAGCGTATCAGGAGCGAGTCGGCAGGCATTGCGCGCAGTTCCTCGAGGGAGTTGCATCCCAGAGCAGCGGCCTTGGACAATCCCTCAGCCTCGGCCTGGGCGAGCGATTTCAATTCATTGTAAAACAGTGCCGAGCCGCTCGAGCCGATGGCTTGGGAGAACAATCCGCGGCACAGGGGCGAGGCCGTCAGCGCGTTGACCGAGATGGAGCCCGCGCTTTCACCTGCCACAGTGATGCGGTCGGGGTCGCCACCAAAGGCGGCGATATTGTCCTTAACCCAGGCGATGGCCGCTATCTGGTCGAGGAAGCCGTAGTTGCCCGAGCCGCCGTAGGATGTCTCTGCTGAGAGTTCGGGATGGGCAAAGAAGCCGAAAATTCCTTCGCGATAGTTGGCCGTCACGACGATGATGCCTCGGCGGGCGAGTGACTCGCCGGCATACCGTGGCTCGCTGCCGCTGCCGGCGATGAGGCCTCCACCGTTAAAGTAAATGAGTACCGGGAGGTTGCCCTCGCCCTTGTCGGCCGGAGTCCATATATTAAGGTAGAGGCAGTCTTCGCTGATGCCGGGTCCTCCGAAATTCATGTCGCCGAAGACGGGCAGCTGCATGGGGTCATAGCTGTAGGAATCGGCAATGAGGACGGTGTCGCGCACGGCGGGCTTGGCAGGGGCTTTCCAGCGCAGGTCACCTACCGGAGGAGCGGCAAAGGGAATTCCCTTGAAAGCATTGACACCGTCGAGAGCCACCCCTTCGACGGGGCCCTGGGCGGTCATGGCTGAGGGAGCGGCTGCACGGGCGGTCATGGCGACCGCGAGGGCTGTGAGCATAAATATCTTTTTCATTCCACTGAGGATATGGGCGGTTAAAACTCTTTGGGGTACAAAGATATAAAAAATATCTCTATAAGAAAAGCCCTTGCGCCGGCGAGGGTGCAAGGGCTTTATGAGGTGAATTGGATCAGCGTCGATTATTCGTGGCGGGGACCGCGGTTGTTACCGCCTTCACGGCGCGGGCCACGGTTGCCGTCGCGACGTTCGCGACCCTGGCCGCCTTCGCCACGCGGGGGACGTTCGCGGCGCTGGGGTTCAACGTAGCCTTCGGGTTTCTCCTTGAGGACACGCATCGACAGGCGGTACTTGCCGGTCTTCTTGTCGATTTCGATGAGCTTGACATCGACCTCGTCGCCTTCCTTGAGACCTGAGGCTGCCATGTCCGGGAGACGTTCCCAGGAGATTTCGCTGATGTGGTATTGAGTGGTATGACTTATATGGAGCATCTGGAGGACAACCTTCACACTTATA
>CAYVTB010000075.1:0-10401 GCA_964454365.1 uncultured Bacteroides sp.
CGATATACTCGTTATCTTTCCATGCCTCGTAGGGCATTGATTTTGTAGTTACTTCCATTCAAGCGCTCCTTTCCGCCAGGCATAAGCGAGGCCCAGCACAAGAATACCAAAAAAGACGGCGACACCGGTGATTCCCGCGCTGAGGACAGTGTTGAAATTCACCGCCCAGGGGAAAAGGAAAACGGTCTCGACGTCAAACATCAGAAACAGAATGGCAAAGAGGTAATATCCGACGTGGAACTGGGACATACTCTCGCCGCGGGTAGGAATACCGCACTCGTAGGCTTCACCTTTCTGGGGATTGAAAGAGCGCGGCGATATCAGGCCGGCGATCCACAGCGCCAGGGCCACAAGGGCGACACCTGTCAGCAGTGCCGTGATTGCGAGCACTCCGCTGTTCTGAATTCCAAAGATGGCTAATGATGTCATATTTATTATATAATTATTTCCATTGCCAAAAACTCCGCACGAGTCCTCCCGGCCTGTCGTTGCTGCTATAACATCGTGTCTAATAGCGCATTGACAATGCAAGGCGACCCCCTGAGAGCTTCTAATACAGTTTTTCTGACTGCAAAGATAGTGAATAATTCTTAATTACATGTATTGCTAATGCAAAAAGTTTTTAACAAAGGTGCAGCGGAAGATTTTTTTGGCCGCGACGCTTTCTTTTTTTAACTTTGCGGCAACATGATATACTTTCCCAACGCTAAAATCAACCTGGGGCTCAACGTCATCCGCCGCCGCCCCGACGGTTATCACGACCTCCTGACGGTGATGGTACCCGTCATGTGGCGCGACGTCCTGGAAGCCGTTCCGGCCCGGGGCGACTCGACAACTATTTCAGTGACAGGGCATCGCGTCGACTGTCCTCCCGAGAAAAACCTTGTCATCAAGGCCTTCCGCGCCCTTGAGGCCGAGGTCGGTCCCCTGCCGCCTGTCGACTTCTACCTCGAAAAAATCATCCCCGACGGTGCCGGTCTCGGCGGGGGTAGCGCCGACGCCTCCTTTGCACTCAAGGCTGTCAACGAGCTCCTTGAGCTCGGTCTTGACAATGAGCGGCTCGAGAAGATAGCTGCCCGCGTGGGCGCCGACTGCCCCTTCTTCATCGCCGACCGCCCCGCCCTGTGCACCGGCACGGGCACCGATATGAATCCGATAGAAATACCCTCACTCGCCGGCTGCAGCATCGCGATCGCCAAGCGCCGCGGCCAGAGCGTCTCGACGGCAGCCGCCTATGCCGCGGTCAAGCCCCGCGAGCCCCGGTTCAATCCTGCCGAAGTCCTGCAGATGCCTGTCCCGGAATGGCGTGGACGCCTTGTCAACGACTTCGAGGACGGAGTCTTTGCCGCCCTGCCGGCAACAGCGGCCCTCAAGGAGCACTTCTACAGCGCCGGAGCCCTCTACGCTGCCATGAGTGGCTCGGGAGCGGCTGTCTTCGGCATCTTCAACGACGAAGACGCGGCACGTCGCTCGGTCAGCGGACTCGATGACTGCGACACCTACGTCGGTCGCTTCTGACTCTGCCACGGGCAGGCCGCCGCTCTGCCGTTCTGTCACATTTCGGCCTGCCGCCCGGGCTGTCATTATTAGCACCGGACGGTGAACGATATTTAAACGAGGTTGTTATTAATTAAAAGGCCGGGCTGCGACTCCTCGCGGCCGTTTTGGCAACATTTTTGCTTTAAACTGAAATAACAAACATAAGAACCATGAGCGACAAGAAAGATTATAAGCCCGAAATTGATGAACAGGCAGCAGATGCTCCTGAAATTGAAGATATCCTCGACGCTGAAGACGTCGACAACCCCGTTGCCGATATCACTCCCGAGGAAGCCCAGGGTATGATGGACAAGATCACCTCCCTGGAAGAGGAACTCGCCAAGGAAAAGAAGGAATATCTTTTCCTGCGTGCCGATTTTGACAACTACCGCAAGCGCATGCTCAAGGAGCGCGAAGAGCTCCTGCGCAACGCCGGCGAGAAGGTGCTCAAGGGCATCCTTCCGATCGTCGACGACTTTGAGCGCGGCCTCTCGGCCACAGCCGGTGTCGAAGACGCCGCTGCCGTGCGCGAAGGCATGGAACTGATTTACAATAAACTTATTAAATACCTGGCCGACAACGGTGTAAAAGCCATGGACTCGACCGGGAAGGAATTTGACGCCGACCTCCACGAGGCAATCGCCTCTATCCCTGCCCCCGACCCCTCACTCAAGGGCAAAGTCGTCGACACGACCCAGCGCGGTTACATGATTAACGACAAAGTCCTGCGCCACGCCAAGGTGGCCGTCGGCGAATAATTCCCCCACCCCTTTTCATGACATTTACCCATGGAGAATAAACGCGATTATTATGAAGTGCTCGGCGTGAGCAAATCTGCCACTGCCGATGAAATAAAGAAGGCCTACCGCAAGATGGCCATCAAATACCACCCGGACAAGAATCCGGGCGACAAGGAGGCTGAAGAAAAATTCAAGGAGGCCGCCGAGGCCTATGACGTCCTCTCCAACGACGACAAGCGCGCCAAGTACGACCAGTTTGGTCACGCCATGGGTCCTCAGGGATTCCCCGGTGGCGGCGACGGAGGTTTCCGCTACAGCACCGGTGGCTTCTCTATGGAAGACATTTTCTCACAGTTCGGCGACATTTTCGGAGGCCGTTTCAACAACATGGGCGGCTTCAGCAGCGCCGCCGGCGGGCGTCCCCAGCCTCGCCAGCGCCGCGGCTCGGACCTGCGCATCCGCGTGAAGCTTACGCTTGACGAGATCGCCAACGGCACTACCAAGAATCTGAAGATTCCTACCTACATGCCCTGTGAGTACTGTAACGGCACGGGCGCCAAGGACGGCACAGCCTTTGCCACCTGCCAGCAATGCCACGGCACAGGCTCGATCGTCGAGCAAGTCCAGAGCTTCTTCGGCATCGAGCATGAGCGTGTCGTCTGCCCCACCTGTGACGGCAGCGGCAAGGTCATCACCCAGCCCTGTACCCATTGCAACGGCGAGGGCGTCGTGCGCCGCGACGAGCAGGTAAGCTTCAACATTCCTGCCGGCGTGTCAGACGGCATGACTCTCACTGTCAAGGGCAAGGGCAACGCACCCCGCCACGGCGGCGCTCGCGGCAACCTGCTTGTGGTGATTGAGGAAGTCAAGCACCCCGATCTTATCCGCGACGGCAACGACATCATCTACAACCTGATGCTCGACCTGCCCACGGCTATCCTGGGCGGCTCGGTCGAAGTACCGACTATCGGCGGACGTGCGCGCCTGAAGATCGCCCCCGGAACTCAGCCCGGCAAGGTCCTGCGCATGCGCGGCAAGGGTCTCCCCTCGCCCGACCATTCATCGGTCCGCGGAGACGAGCTCATCAACGTGATGGTCTACATCCCCGAGAAGCTTTCCGACGCCGAACGCTCGGCAATCGAAAGCCTCAAGGGCTCGCCCAACATCACCCCGGGCGAGGACGAGAAACGCCGCATCTTCTCGAAACTCAAACACATCTTTGAATAACACAATGGCGCCCCCTCAAGGGCGCCATTTTTATTTTTAGAGATAAAGTAAATTGTAGATTATTTAGCCTTAGCAACAGGCACTGGGGCTACTGTGCGAACCCTGCAGGGTGAAGTTTGGTAGATGAAACCCTCTTTCCCGCTAATCATTTCAACGAACCACGCGTAGGTAGAAAAATACTCGGTGCGAGTCCAGTAATAACCCACCGTACCTTTATATTCTCCGAATATTTCTATGGCTTCGTTAATCTGCTTGTAGTATTTTGCCATAAAATACCCTTGATAAATGTCGGGCAAACGTTTACCATATTTTTGCACAGCTTCATCCCAAGTCATACTAATTATGCTCTCTTTAAGCTCAACAATAAAGTCCGAAGCATAGCCGGCATCTGGATTAGCCAAATCTTCAAAAATAGCATCATTCCCTGCCGGCACAGATCCGCCCTTGACCACAACGCCTTTCTTGGTATATTTACTTTTTTCACTATTTGGAACAGCGTTCCACTCATCTACTGAGAAGAAGCGCGGCTCGCCGTTATAAATCGTCGCAAGATCAAAATTATTGTAGCTTGTGCGCCCATAGTCCCTTGTTGAAGATTCATCTGATATCCCCTTGTCAACTCTTTCCGGAGCATTACTAAGTAATGGAGCAATAGGCATCTCGCTCTCAGGCTCAAGTGGTTCCTCTTTCCCCGGAAGCATAAGTATCACTGCAAGAATTATACCTACAAGCGCAGCCGCGCCAATGATCGCCCACTTCACCCATCCCCGGGACTTGGACGGCGCCAATGATGCATCTAAATCTATGCGTTCTGTCGGTCGACCCGGCGGTGGTGGAGGCGGCGTTGAAGTCACCGTGCTATGCTTGGTGACACTCGGCTGCGCATCGACAGCTGCGCCGTCAAAGACTTCGCGGACAAAGGCAGCGGCATCGGGGGTGCGCTGGTCGCTGAAATTGGCCATCGCGTGGCGCATGGCTTCGATCAGTTGCGGTGAAGCGACATCGGCCAGTTCGGTGTCGATAGTGTTGACGGGGCCGAGGACCGACTCGGCAGGTGCTTCGCCTTTAAGGCAATGCCACAGGGTTGCGGCGAGGGCATAGACATCGGCCTGCGGAGTGAATTTCTTGATGCCTGCATATTGCTCCACGGGACTGTAGCCGGGAGAGTAACCACCCGAGGCCACGGTTGATGTGGCATGACCGTCGTGGTCGTAGTGCTTTGACAGGCCAAAGTCAATAAGGACGGCTCGCTGCTTACCGTCTCTGTCTCTTGTAAGGATTATATTGGCGGGCTTGATATCATAATGGGTCAGGTGCCGGGCATGGAGCTCGGCGACTGCCTCGGCCACCGGGCGCAGGAAATAACTTGCCTGCTCGAAACTCAGCGGGCCCTCGCGATTGATAAAATCGGCAAGTGACTCGCCTTCGAGAAATTCCATAACATAGTAGGCTGTATTGTTAGCCTCGAAAACTTCGTTGATCTTCACGATATTGCGATGAGCAAAGTCGAGTTCTTGCAGTCGGGTGGCTTCCTTGATGAAGGAACGCTTTGAGTTGTCTACCTCGCCGGCAACCGGTGCGGAGTAAGTGACTGTCTGAGTCGCACCGTCGCGAGAGCAGAGCGAGGATATAAAATGCTCTTTAAGAGCGAAACGCACAGGCGCTTCTATATTGCCGATTTTTACCGAAGCTTCAACAAGGTAGGTGATTCCGAAGCCACCTTGACCCAGCTTCTTTATAACGGTATAAATTAATTGCGGGCCCTTGATGACAGTTCCGGGGCGGAGAGATGGGTTATCGTTAAGCATTATTAATGAGGATTGGATATAATGCACAAAGATACATAATTTTAAGGAGACCACAATAATAACATTCCAATGCTTTATACATTTTATAAATCTTATAAAACATAGAGCCGCCGGAGGTATCACATATTTTTCAATTTTTTTGGTTTAAATAGTGAATTGTGGAAATATTTCCTTAAATTTGCAACGTTATATAATAACGACATAACAACATCAAACCTAAAATAACAACATCATGTCAAAAGTAACAGTTGTAGGCGCCGGCAATGTAGGCGCAACTTGTGCTAACGTACTTGTTACCAATCAGATCGCAGACGAAGTCGTTCTGCTCGATATCAAAGAAGGTGTATCTGAAGGCAAAGCCATGGACATCATGCAGACCGCCAGCATCCTCGGTCTCAACACCCGTCTGACCGGCGTAACCAACGACTATGCCAAGACTGAAGGCAGCGATGTGGTAGTTATCACCTCGGGTATCCCCCGCAAGCCCGGCATGACCCGCGAGGAACTTATCGGTGTAAACGCCGGCATCGTGAAGTCAGTAACTGACAACGTGCTCAAGCACTCTCCCAACGCTATCATCCTGTGTGTTTCCAACCCCATGGACACCATGACCTACCTGATCCACAAGGTTTCGGGTCTTCCCAAGAACCGCATCATCGGTATGGGCGGTGCACTCGACAGCGCACGTTTCAAATATTTCCTGAGCATCGCTCTCGGCGCCAACGCAACCGAGGTTGAAGGCATCGTTATCGGCGGCCACGGCGACACCACCATGATCCCCCTCACCCGCTATGCAGCTTACCGCGGCATTCCCGCTTCGACCCTGATTCCCGAAGACGAAATGCAGAAGGTTGCTGCCGACACCATGGTAGGCGGCGCTACCCTCACCAAGCTCCTCGGCACCTCGGCATGGTATGCTCCCGGTGCAGCAGCAGCTCAGGTTGTAGCAGCTGTTATCCATGACCAGAAGAAGCTCATCTCCTGCTCGGCTCTGCTCGACGGCGAATACGGCGAAAAAGACCTCTGCATCGGTGTTCCCTGTATCCTCGGCCGCAACGGTATCGAGAAGATCGTGGAATTTGACCTCAACGAAGAAGAAAAGGCTCTCTTCCACAAGAGCGCCGAAGCCGTTCACAAGACCAATGCCGCTCTGGCACAATAAAATCGTCGGCTGAAACGTTATATAACAGCGGTGCGGCATCTACCGCGCCGCTGTTTTTTTCTCAAAATTCAAGACAAGTATGACAAAATTTATTCTCACCGTCGCAGCCGCCGGCCTGCTCTCCCTGGCTGCCTGCGCCTCCAAGAGCGATAGCTCAGCTACCGCCGAATCATCCATAAATCCCCGCGAAGTTGTAAAGGGCAACAATGACACCGAGAGCCGCAGCGGCACCGTCATCACCTGCCGCAACGACAACGCCTATCGTCCCGGCATGAAGGTGAAACGCTTCACCGTCCTTGACTTCAATGCTACCTGGTGTGGTCCCTGCCGCCAGTTGAGCCCCGTTTTCAAGGCCGCTGCCGCCAAGTACACCGATGTCGACTTTGTATCAATTGATGTCGACAATCTGCCGGCAACCGCCGAGGCCTTCGGCGTTCAGGCCGTGCCGACTGTTATTTTCCTGTCGCCCGACGGCACATCGCGTCGCTTTGTAGGGACAAACGAGCTGCTGCCCCAGGAAACTTTCTTCAATCTGATAGAGAACTCCAAGAAATAACCCGATGTTACCGGTCAAAGACGTAGCGGCAGCCGCAGCCCGTGCAGGCATTTCCACCCCCAACGACCTTCAGCAGAAGGTATGGAACGCCGGCGGCGACCGGCTTATTATCCTCTCGCCGACAGGTTCGGGCAAGACATTGGCCTTCGGTGGCGCCCTTCTGCGCCGCCTCGGAGTGCCGGGTCATGGCCCCAAGGCTCTGGTGCTTGCACCCTCGCGCGAGCTGGTGATCCAGATTTCCGATGTGCTGCGCGCGCTGCTCGCCGGATATCGCGTAACGGCCTTTTACGGGCGCCACTCGATGACCGATGAAGTCAACTCGCTCGCAGGGCGTCCCGACGTTATAGTCGCCACTCCCGGACGCCTGCTCGACCATCTCAACCGCGGCAACCTCTCGCCCGAGGGTATCGACATCCTTGTCATAGATGAATATGACAAATGCCTGGAACTGGGCTTCAGCGGCGAGATGTCGCGCATCGCCCGCCGCCTCGGCAAGCTCTCGACCGTGATTCTCACCTCTGCCACCCGCGCGACCGATCTCCCCGACTACATCGATGCCTCGCGGGCCACGGTGATAGACAATCTCGGCGGTGACAGCCCTGCTGCGCGAATGCACATCAGCCGCGTTGAAAGCACCGACCGCGACAAGATCGACACACTCGAGAAATTACTGACCACGCTCGACAACCGACGCACCATCGTCTTTGTCAACCACCGCGAGGCCGCAGAGCGCGTCAAGGAGCATCTGAGCCGCGACGGCTTCAATGCCTCGCTCTATCACGGCGGTCTTGATCAGATCGACCGCGAGCGCGCCGTCATCTGCCTCGACAACGACACCGTGCCGGTGATGGTGGCGACCGACCTGGCCGGCCGCGGACTCGATATCGACTCTGTAGGCGCCGTGGTCCATTACCACCTTCCCCCTACCCCGGAAAACTGGACTCACCGCAACGGCCGCACGGCCCGCGTGGACGCCGAGGGTGACGTCTATATAATCACGGCCCCCGACGAGGAACTGCCTGAATATATAGAATGTGACGACACGCTGCCGCTGCCGCCAACCATTCAAAAGCCCGCACGCCCTTCAAAGGTAACTTACTATATAAATGCGGGCCGCAAGGAGAAAATTTCGCGCGGAGACATCGCCGGCTTTCTCATGAAAACCGTAGGCCTCGACAACAATGCCATTGGCAAAATTATCGTGCGCGACCACGGAGCTTATGTAGCGCTCGACCGCTCGGCGATGCCGGTACTCGCCGCCCTTGAAGCGCCTAAGATCAAGGGCAAACGAGTACGCATCAGTCCGTTAAAGTTATGATTTAATCAGCTTGCTCATGCGGAAGTATTCGATAAAGCTGTTTATCGAATACAGAACCATGGCTATACCTGTGACGAGTACAATGACGGAGGCGTCTTTCTCGGCGCCGGCAAAGATCATGACTACGCCCGTGATTGCAACGAGGGCAGGAATGACATACAGCCCCGCAGGCATCTTGAAGTTGGACAGGCTCACCATCTGTGCTATGCCACCAACGATGAGAACGAAGGCAAAGAGATAGATGAGGATGTTGACAAAAACATCAGGAATAACGCAGAGGATGACGCCGAGGCACAGGCAACCGACTGCCGCTACTATCGACGAGCCGTTGCGACGGGTGCTATCGGTCATCAACTGAGAGAGAAGCAGAAAAGCTCCGGGGAGGATGAACATCACGCCGATGGCGATTACAATCCATGAAAGCAGGTCACCGCGTCCTTCAAAAATGATGAGGAGGATGCCTACGATACCGACCACGATGGCGGTGATTAAACTGTTGTTACGCATATCTTAAGATTTTTTAGATTCTTACTTATATGAGTAACAAACTTGGAGGCCGGAAAGATTATAGCACCGCCGCAACTTCTTTAAAAGCGTAGCTGCGCGGGGGCTCGGTAGCAAGAGTGAGGCGGCCGTCGGGCGCAATATCGAGGATCGCTGCGTGCAGCTGTTCACCGGTAATGCGGTCGAGCCACGGCCATTCGCCTTGCCCGCGCCATTGCCGCGAGCGGTACCGGGGGGTCAATGCCTCAATATCGGGAGCAGCCTCGTAAGCATCAAAGTCTTCAACCATGCGGTCGGCGACCCTGTCAAGCAGCTCCTCAAGGTTATATTCATTGCCCGTAAGCTGCCACATCGACACGGGATTGGGGGCGTCGCTGAGAAACTCGCGCTGATTGACATTGATTCCCACGCCTACAATCGAGCGCTCGATGCCGCTTCCAAAAGAGTTTTCAATCAATATTCCGCATATCTTGCGGTCGCCGACGTAAATATCATTGGGCCACTTGATTTTCACATCCATGCCGTCCATCGCCTCTGAAATTACCGAGACTATCGATAGTGCCGTACACATGGAAACGGCAAAAGCCTCGCCGGGAGGCACAACGCGCGGACGCAACAATATTGAAAATGTAAGGTTCTTATCCGGCTCGGCTTCCCAGGAATTTCCGCGCTGGCCGCGGCCCGAAGTCTGCCGGCGCGCGGCAATCACCGCCCCGTGCCCGAGGCCGGCTGCCTCGGCGGCAAGGGTAGTGCTGGTGGAGGACAACTCGTCGCGCCAGATGATGGCGGGGCGATTCATCGGGTGAGAGTGATGTCGCGCGAGCCGTCGTCGTTGACCTTGATGTCGACCTTAACGGCATCGTCGGGAAGGATATCGGTCACGAGATCGGGCCACTCGATGAAGCACAGGGCACCTGACTCAAGATAATCCTCAAAACCGATGTCAAAGACTTCCTCGAGGTTCTCAAGACGGTAGAGATCAAAGTGATAGATGAGCTCGGCCGTGGTGTCGGAGCGGTACTCGTTGACGATGGCAAAAGAAGGCGAGTTGGCCTCCTCTTCGTCGACACCGAGGGCACGGGCTACGGCCGAAATAAAAGTGGTCTTGCCGGCACCCATCTCGCCGTTGACGGCAAAGACGGTTGCATCGTCCATAAGTTTAACAAATTCCTTGGCGGCGGCGTCAAGACCGTCGAGATCCTTAACATGTATCGTCTGCGTGCTCATGAGTAACGGTGTTTTAACGTGGAGTCATGGTAATCAGCGGCACGAGCATCTCCTCCATCGAGATGCCTCCATGCTGGAAAGTGCCGGTATAATACTGCACGTAGTAATTATAATTATTGGGATAGGCAAAGAAATCATGTCCGCCGGCAAAAATATAAGCCGTGGATACATTGGGCGACGGCAGCCCGAAAGCCTCGGGGCGCTTTATCTCGTAGACCTGGCGGGGATTGTAGTTGAGATTCTTGCCGAGTTTGTATCTCAGGTTGGTATTGGTATTTTTGTCGCCCACGACCTTCAGAGGAGTGTCAACGCGGATAGTA
>CAYVTB010000076.1:0-10399 GCA_964454365.1 uncultured Bacteroides sp.
GCTACAACAAGGTGATCATCGCCACCGATGCCGATGTCGACGGCATGCACATCCGCCTGCTGCTGATAACCTTCTTCCTCAACTTCTTCCCCGACCTTATCAAGAAGGGCCACGTCTATGTGCTCCAGACGCCGCTTTTCCGCGTGCGCAACAGCCTCAAGGCCGGCAAGGGCCGCAAAGGCAAGGATGCCGAGACCTACTACTGCTACACCGACGAGGAACGCATCGCTGCTATCGAGCGCCTCGGCGACAAGGCTGAGATAACCCGATTCAAAGGCCTCGGCGAGATCTCGCCCGACGAATTCCGCGACTTCATCGGCCCCGACATGCGCCTCGACCGCGTGACCCTCCAGAAAGAAGACGGCGTCGACGCCTTGCTGGAATTCTACATGGGTAAAAACACCATGGAACGCCAGGACTTCATCATCAACAACCTCGTGCGCGAAGATGACAGCCAGATTTCCTGAACAGCCCCGCCATGCCCTCTTTGCGGGCAGCTTCAACCCCTTCACCGCGGGCCACGCATCGGTCCTCGAGCGTGCCCTGCAGCTCTTTGACAAGGTGACGGTAGCGGTCGGAGTCAATCGCGACAAACCCGCATCGCATGCCGACGCCCTCGTCGATGCCATCCGCGACCTCTATGCCGGCGACAGCCGCGTGGACGTGATCCGGTACAGCGGCGAGCTCACCGTGGACCTTGCCGCCCGCATCGGCGCCCGCTGGCTCGTCAGAGGCGTCCGCTCGGTCAAGGACTTTGAGTATGAGCGCGACATGGCCGACATCAACCGCCGTCTTGGCGGCCTCGAGACAGTGATTTTCACAACATTGCCCGAGCATGGAGCCATCTCCTCAAGCCTCCTGCGCGAGCTTGCGTCCTATGGCCGCGACATTTCAGAATTTCTTCCTCAACCCCATAATCCATAAACCTTTATGAGAAAATTACTCCTTGCATGTATTGCAGCGATAGCCGCCGTGGTCACCATGAGCGGCGCATACGAAGAACTCACCCCCGACCAGAAACTCCGCATGGCCGCGGCGATAATACAGAATTATTATGTAGAGAACGTCAACAGCGACACCCTTGTCGACGAGGCCATCACGGCCATGTTGAAAACTCTTGATCCACACTCTTCCTATAGCACTCCGTCCGAGACCGAGGAGCTCAATCAGCCTCTCGAAGGCAAGTTCAGCGGCATCGGCGTCCAGTTCAGCATGGTCGAGGACACGGTCTATGTGATCCAGCCCACTCCCGGCGGCCCGTCGGAAAAGGTTGGAATCCGTCCCGGCGACCGCATCGTGAGCGCCAACGACACGGTGATCGCCGGCCGCAAACTCAACAACAACGGCATCATCAAGGTGCTCCGCGGCCCCAAGGGCTCCGTAGTCAATCTCAAGGTCAAGCGCCAGGGCGAGCCCGAGCTGCTTGAATTCCGCGTCGTGCGCGACGATATCCCCATCTACAGCGTTGACGCCGCCTACCTGGTGAATGACTCCACGGGCTATATCTCCGTGACACGCTTTGCCGAGCACACCGATGCCGAGCTGCGCCACGCGGCCGATTCGCTGGCTCGCCTGGGCATGCGCCACCTCATCGTCGACCTCTCGAGCAACGGCGGCGGCTACCTCGGATCGGCCTACGAGCTTGCGAGCGAATTTCTCGAGGAGGGCGACCCCGTGGTCTTTACCCGCGGTCTCCACACTCCCCCGTCCTATTTCTCGGTCGAGCAGACCGGCTCTCTCCCCGTTGACCGCCTTGTCGTCATGGTCGACCAGTACTCGGCCTCGGCTTCCGAAATCTTTGCAGGTGCCATCCAGGAAAACGACCGCGGTCTCATCGTGGGACGGCGTACCTTCGGCAAGGGCCTCGTGCAGCGACCCTTCCCCTTCCCTGACGGTTCCATGATACGCCTCACCACGTCGCGCTACTACACCCCTACCGGCCGTTGTATCCAGAAGCCTTATGAGAAAGGCCACGGCGAGGAATATCAGCTCGACATGCTCAACCGTTACAACAGCGGCGAGCTGTGGCACGCAGACAGCATCAAGCTCGACACATCGACTCCTTACTACACCCTGCGCAACCACCGCACCGTCTACGGCGGCGGTGGAATCATGCCCGACGTCTTTGTGCCCGTCGACACTTCCCGCACCTCGGGCTACTACCGCCAGATGGTCGCAAAGGGCATCATCGTGAAGTATGTCCTGAACTACATTGAAAACCACCGCAAAGCCCTGCGCAAGGACTATCCCACCGAGGAGGCTTTCGCCGCCGGCTTCACCCCGGATGAAGCCATGCTGCAGGGACTCATCGACACCGCCACTGCCGACGGTATTCCTTTCAACGAGACCGACTGGGAAAAATCCCGCGAGATTATCGCAGCCGTCGTCAAGGGGCTCCTGACGCGCGACCTCTATGAGAACGGCATCTATGTGCGCTCGACCAATCCCCTCAATCCCGACTTTGTCGAGGCCGTCAAGCTGATCAACGATCCCGAGCGCTACAACAGATTGCTGCGCGGCGAGAAATAACCATGTACTTTATTACTCTGAAAAGATTATAACTATGACCTTCGCTCAACACTGTAATGAAATATTCGACCGCTGCGTGGCCGATTATCACATCACGGACGACATCGATGCCCCGGTAGCCAATCCCTTCGCTCCGGGTACGCTTGACCATACCCTCTTTGAAAAGAATCTCATAGATGCCCGCCAGTGGCACATGGAAGACATCATCCGCGACCCGGAGATCGACCCCGTGGCAGCCCTCGATCTCAAGCGCCTGATCGACCGCTCCAACCAGGAGCGCACCGACATGGTGGAGGAAATCGACAGCTACTTCCGCGACAAGTACAGCGACGTGACCCCGCTGCCCGAGGCTACCATCAACACCGAGACACCGGCCTGGGCTATCGACCGCCTGTCGATTCTGGCACTGAAGATCTACCATATGGCCCTGGAAGCCTCTCGCGAGGATGCCGCGCCCGAGCACCGCGCCCGTTGCGCCGCCAAGCTTGATGTGCTTCAGCAGCAGCGAGTCGACCTGTCGGCCGCTATCGACTGCCTCCTCGACGATATTGCAGCCGGCCGCAAGTTCATGAAGGTCTACCGCCAGATGAAGATGTATAACGACGCCGATACCAACCCTGTACTCTACGGCGGCGCAAAACAATAACCCCCGCTACCTCAAGCGCAAATATGGGAAAAGAGCTATCCAAAAGCGGTAACAGCCACGGCCTCATCTCGGTGCTCATCGCCCGCTTCTCGGCCATCGGCGACGTTGCGATGACCGTCCCGGTCATCTACAGCGCCTGCCGCTGCTATCCCGACGTGTCCTTCACCCTGGTGACACGCCCGGCAATGGTCAACATCTTTATAAACGCGCCTTCCAACCTCAACGTTGTCGGAGTCGATCTCCGCGGCGAGTACAAAGGCCCCGCCGGAATGGTCAAGCTGGTCAACGAGATGATCCGCGAGCGCCACATTGACGCCTTTGTCGATCTGCACGACGTCCTGCGCACGCGCATCATGGGCGCCTGGTGCCGTCTCCGCGGCATCATGGTGTCGCGCATCAACAAGGGTCGCGCGCGCAAGCGCGCACTCACGCGCAGGCGCAATAAAGTAATGTTGCCGCTCATTTCCCAGCGCGCCCGCTACCGCGAGGCTTTCTTCCGCGCGGGACTCCCGCTGACCGACCGCTTCGACGGCCTTTTCGGCGCCCATGGCGTCGCAGATCCCGCCCTGTTTGCACGCATCTGCGGGCCCAAACCGGCCGGCGAGCGCTGGATTGGTGTCGCGCCTTTCGCGGCCCATGCCGGAAAGATCTACCCGGTGGAGCTCATGTACCGCGTAGTTGAAAAACTCTCAGCGGAGCCGTCGGTAAAAATATTTCTGCTCGGCGGCGGACACAAGGAGCAGGAAGTGCTCGAAAGCTGGGCCGCCAAGCTTCCGCGCACCGTGAGCCTTGCCGGGAAGCGCCACGGCTTCGGCGCCGAGCTGGCCCTGTTCAATCACCTCGACGTGATGCTCACGATGGACTCGGCCAATATGCATCTTGCATCGATCGCCGGCACGCCGACGGTGAGCATCTGGGGCGCTACCCACATGTATTGCGGCTTCAAGGGCTGGCGCCAGATGGACAGCGACGCCCTTCAGCTGCCGCTCACCTGCCGCCCCTGCTCGGTCTTCGGCGACAAGCCCTGCCACCGCGGCGATTATCTGTGTCTCAACGGCATCAAGCCCGAGGCTGTATTTGCTAAAGTAATGGAGAAACTCTCAAAATAATGATTGAGGACGATTTTGACATACGACGGAGCCGCGAAGGCACCGACAGCGACTTCGAGAAAGCCCTGCGTCCGGGACGGTTCGAGTCGTTCAACGGCCAGGAAAAGATTGTCGAGAATCTGCGCATCTTCGTGGCTGCCGCCCGCATGCGCGGCGAAGCGCTCGACCATCTGCTGCTCTTCGGCCCTCCGGGTCTCGGCAAGACTACTCTCGCCGGCATCATCGCCAACGAGCTCGGCGTGGGATTCAAGGTGACCTCGGGCCCCGTGCTCGACAAGCCCGGTGACCTGGCCGGCATTCTCACCTCCCTGGAAGAAAACGACGTGCTGTTTATCGACGAAATCCACCGCCTGAGTCGCGTGGTCGAGGAATACCTCTACTCGGCCATGGAGGATTACCGTATCGACATCATGATCGACAAGGGCCCGGGAGCGCGTAGCGTCCAGCTCTCGCTGAGTCCCTTCACCCTCGTCGGAGCCACCACCCGCAGCGGCCTGCTGACCGCCCCGCTCAGAGCTCGTTTCGGCATCAACGCCCATCTTGAATATTATGACCACGACGTGCTGCGCCGCATCATCCAGCGCAGTGCCCGCCTGCTCGACATCAGCTGCACCACCGAGGCCGCGACCGAGATAGCCATGCGCTCGCGCGGCACGCCGCGTATCGCCAACGCCCTGCTGCGCCGTGTGCGCGACTTCGCCCAGGTCAAGGGTAACGGAACCATCGACGTCGGGATTGCACGCTACGCCCTGGAGGCGCTCAACATCGACCGCTATGGTCTCGATCAGGTAGACAACAAGCTGCTCAACACCATAATCACGAAATTCCGCGGCGGCCCCGTGGGCCTTTCGACCATTGCTACGGCACTGGGCGAGGACCCCGGCACGATCGAGGAAGTTTATGAACCATATCTCATCAAGGAAGGCTTCCTGAAGCGCACGCCCCGCGGCCGCGAGGTGACGCCGCTGGCCTATGAACACCTGGGCGCGCAACGCCCCGGCATGGCCGACCTGGGCCTTTTCGGTTAATCCTATGGCAGGAATAAAGTCACTGGCCAAGGATACGGCCATCTACGGCGTATCCTCGATTGTGGGGCGCTTCCTCAACTGGTGCCTCGTGCCCCTGTACACGTTTACCTTCGCCCAAGCCGAGTATGGCGTGGTGACCTTTGTCTACTCAGTAGTTGCCCTGGCTCTGATTATTCTCACCTACGGCATGGAAACGGGCTTTTTCCGTTTTGCCAATCACGACCGCTGGGACGACCCGATGGAGGTTTATTCCACATCGCTGATCTCGCTTGCGGCGACTTCGTCGCTCTTCGTCCTGCTCGTGTGCTGCTTTATCGAGCCCTGCACGCGGGCGATGGAATGTGACGGCCATGAATCTTATGTAGTCATGATGGCCGTCTGCGTGGCAATTGACGCCTTCCTGGCGATCCCCTACAGCTACCTGCGTTTCCGCAAGCGGCCCGTGCGCTTTGCCACGCTGAGGCTCGTGAACATCGGTCTCAATATAGGCTTCAACCTGTTCTTTCTACTTCTGTGCCCGCGTTTTCTGGCAGTCCACTTCCCGACGTTTACGTCCTACATCTACAACCCGGCCTTCGGTATCGGATATATCTTCCTGTCAAATCTCATTGCCTCGGCAGTCAATCTGCTGATGATGTTTCCGGAGCTTCGCGGTTTCCGCTGGCGCTTCAACCGAAAACTCTGGGGCGAGATGCTGCGCTACTCGGCCCCGCTGCTCGTGCTCGGTGTTGCCGGCATCATGAACCAGACGATCGACAAACTATTGTTCCCGACACTTGCCGCCGCGCGCGGAAACGCCATGGAGGAATTAGGTATCTACGGAGCCAATTACAAGATAGCCATTGTGATGGTGATGTTCATCCAGGCTTTCCGCTTTGCCTACGAGCCCTTCATTTTCGCGCGCAACAAGGAGGCCGGCGAGGGAAAATATCAGGCCTATCGCGACGCCATGAAATACTTTGTCATCTTTGCCCTGGCCCTGTTCATGGGCGTGATGTTCTATCTCGACATTATCAAGTATTTCATTAACCCGCGGTATTTCAGCGGACTCGCCGTGGTGCCCATCGTCATGATGGCCGAGCTTTTCTTCGGCATCTTCTTCAACCTGTCCCTCTGGTACAAGCTGACCGACAAGACCATGTGGGGCGCCTGGTTCTCCCTTCTCGGGCTTGCGGTAACCGTCATCCTGAACTGCATCCTCGTGCCTCAGTTCGGCTACATGGGCTGCGCCTGGGCGGCCTTCTGCTCCTATGGCGTGATGATGCTTGCCAGCTACTTCGTCGGAAAATTCAAGCATCCTATCGGTTACGAGACCGGCAGGATATTGAGCTACTTTGCCATCGCGGCGGTGCTCTATGTCCTCGGCATATACTGCCTGAGCCCGTGGCCCGTAGTAAACTACATCATCAGATTCTTTATTATCGTCGGCTTTGTGCTCATAGTCCTCAAGCGTGAGCCGATGCCTCTGCCCGCCCGGCTCAACCGCCTGCTTCATAAATGAAAGTCACGCTGATAAATCATAGTGATGTGCTCGGAGGCGCCTCGACGGTGACCTTCAGGCTCATGGAAGCGCTGACGGCTGCCGGAGTCGATGCCCGGATGCTCGTCGTGCACGACGGCAGCGGAGATCCCCGGGTAATCCGGGCCGCGTCGAAGTTGCGGGCCAAGGTGCCGTTTCTCGCGGAACATCTGCGGATTTTCACCCATAACGGATTTTCACGCAAGACATTATTCAAAATCTCAATCGCGACCGACGGGTTGCCTATGAGTCGCCACCCGCTGGTGCGCGACGCCGATGTAGTTGTGCTCAACTGGATAAACCAGGGAATGTTATCCCTCAAGGAGATAGCACGCATTGCCGCTGAAAAACCGGTTGTGTGGACGATGCACGACATGTGGAATCTCACCGGGGTATGCCACCATGCAGGAAACTGCGAGCATTATAAGAAAAGGTGTCACGACTGCCCGTTGCTGGGTCGTTGTGCCGGCGAGAACGACCTCTCGGCCCGCACGTTTGACCGCAAGGCACGGCTGTATGCCACCGCGCGCATCCGCTTTGTGGCCGTCAGCAGCTGGCTGGAAAACAAAGCACGCGAAAGCGCCCTCACGCGCCACTGCGACCTGCGCATGATCAACAATCCTTTTCCGGTCAACGCCATCCCCCGCCTGAAGGTGGTGGAATGCTTGCCTGCCGAGGGAAAAGTCATCCTGATGTGTGCCGCGCGACTTGATGACCCCGTCAAGAACCTGCCGCGAGCTGTCGAGGCCCTTAACGCGGTGCATGCCGGCGGTAGCCGGGCGACGGCTGTCTTTGTAGGCGATATGCGTGACCCTCTTGCCCTCGATGCCCTGCGCATGCCGCGGATCCACCTCGGCCCGGTCTACGACAAGCACCGTCTCTCTGAAATCTTCGGGCGCGCCGATGTCGTCCTCTCGTCCTCAGACTATGAATCCTTCGGCTCGACATTGCTCGAGGGTCAGGCGGCCGGAGCTACCCCGGTTGGCTATATCCACGACGGCCGCGCCGATATTATCACCGACGGCGTCACCGGTTATGGCGCTGGCGCCGGTCTGCGATCGCTTGATGCAGCGATTAAGCTTGCTATTGATCAACCTATACCTGAAAAGCAACTTCGCGAGGCTGCCGCGCGTTATTCCTACGAGGCCATTGCGGCCCGCTACATCAACCTTTTCAAGGAAATATTATGAAAGATAACGATCATATCGACGCCGCGATGCTGGCGCCGCGCACTGCGACGGTGGCTCGCTATATCGCGCCGCTGCGCGAAGGCGGTTCGTTGCCGGCGCTCGCCGAGGCCGACGACGGCTACCGCTATGTCGTGAAGCTCAGCGGCGCGGGGCATGGCACCAAAGCGCTTATCGCTGAATTTATCGGGGCTATGCTGGCCTCGGCAACCCCGCTGAAGGTCCCTCAGCTCCTGCTGCTCGACCTCGACGAGGACTTCGGCCGCACGGAAGGCGACGAGGAAATCCAGGACCTGCTGCAAGCCTCGCGCGGAATCAATCCCGGGATGAACTTCCTGCCGGGGGCGCTCACATGGGATGTCGCCGTAAACCGCCCTACCCCCGAGGAGGCGTCGATGACCGTGTGGCTCGACGCGTTTCTAACCAACATCGACCGCACGGCGCGCAACACCAACATGCTGCTGTGGCGCGGCGGGATGTGGCTCATCGACTTCGGCGCGTCACTCTATTTCCACCACAACTGGAATTCATGGGAAAGCGCGGCGCTGTCGCCGTTCCCCTATGTCAAGGATCACGCCCTGCTGCGCGAGGCTTCGCGCATGACCGAGGCCGATGCCGTGATGAAACAGTACATCACCCCCGAACTCATTGACACTGTCGTAGACCTCATCCCGGAGGACTGGCTGCTGCGTGCCGAGCCGGGTATTGCACCCGCCGAACAGCGCGATGTCTACCGCAACTTCCTTAAGCGCCGTCTTGAAAACTCAAAAATATTTACCGACCATGCAATCGAAGCCCGCCGACAACTCGCAGCCCGCTGAACAGCCACTGCACCTCTACGAGTATGCCATCATAAGGCTGATGCCCGATGTCGAACGCGGCGAGCAGCTCAACGTGGGCCTGGCGATGATGTGCAAGCGCCGCCGCTGGCTGCGCGTTGAGATTGACTTTGACCCACAGCTTGCCGCGAGGCTTGCGCCGGCCTGTGATCTCGGGGCCGTCGCGGGGCAGCTCGATGCCTTCAGGCAGGTAGCCGCGGGGCGTTCCGAGTCACCGATAGCCGCCCTTGACGCTCACGAGCGATTCCGCTGGCTGACGGCCGTCCGCTCGGCCTGCATCGTAACCTCGCGTCCTCATCCCGGAAAAACACCCGATCTCGACGCTACATTTGACCGGCTTTTTGAACGTCTTGTAAAACATTAATATATCTATATCTATGGACAAAAGTAAAATCATAGCCGGCGCGCTGGTCGCGCTGGGTCTTCTCCTCCTGGGAATCTGTATTAAAGGAGGTATCGACAATATCGCCAACAAAGGCCGCCAGGTGACTGTCCGTGGCTTGTCGGAACGCACCGTCAATGCCAATCTCGTGACCTGGCCTATCGTAACCAAGGAAATGGGTAATAATCTGCCTGCAATCTATAACCGCATCCAGTCGACCAACGCCCGCATCGTCGATTTTCTCGAGGCCAACGGCTTGACAAAAGATGAATTTTCAGTCAATGCTCCCCAGGTCGAGGACCGCCAGGCCCAGGGGTACAGTTCCCGCGAAGTTACCGAGCGCTATCTGGTGACCAACGTCATCGTGGTCAGTTCCGAGAAGGTTGACCTCGTGAGAGGATTGATTGAAAAGGTTCCCGAACTGATGCAGGAGGGCATCGCCGTTGTTGACGGTGATTACCAGTATCGCACAAGGTATGAATTTACAGGCCTCAACGAAATCAAGCCCGAGATGATCACGGAAGCTACCCAGGCAGCCCGCCAGGCAGCCGAGCGCTTTGCCGCCGACTCCCGCAGCGACATCGGCAAGATAATCACGGCCAGCCAAGGTCAGTTCAGCATCGACGACCGCGACCAGTACACCCCCTATATCAAAACCGTCCGCGTCGTCACCTACATCACCTACGAACTCAAAAACTGATCCTCTTGCCCGATACATACGCGGCAAGGAGGGGATTTTCGCAGTTTTTTGTAAAAAAACGGGTGAAAGTTTGCACAGTTCAAAAAATGTGTCTAACTTTGCAGCGCTTTCGGCGAGAAAGGGCGTTTAGCTCAGCTGGTTCAGAGCATCTGCCTTACAAGCAGAGGGTCGGGGGTTCGAATCCCTCAACGCCCACTCCACAATTTAGCCCGTTGCCGTGAAAGCATCGGGCTAAATTCTTAATGTTACCGCGGTTCCCTACCGCTCCCTAGAGCTTGCCGGAATGAAGCTCTAATAAATGTATTTAAATATTAAAGAATGTAAATCAATTAAACCTTATAGGAATTGGTGCGTCTATTCCTATGTAAATTTTTTGCATAAAATTTGTTATTTTGAACCAATAATTGTCAATCATTCGAGAGTAAAAAAGACTTTCCCATGCGTTTCAATCTTTTAAAAA
>CAYVTB010000077.1:0-9948 GCA_964454365.1 uncultured Bacteroides sp.
TTCCGCTTCCAGAACAAGGACGTTTATGAAACCGAAACCGAAGCCAAGAAGCACCCGCTGCCCGCAGCTGTATTGTTCAGTGGCGAGAAGTTCTGCTCATTCGCCTTTGATGAAGCACGCCAGGCGCTCTATGTATATCACACCGGTGGTACTCAGGGCTTCCGCGCTTATCCTCTTCCCGATTACACTGCTACATTGACCTCTGCCAATTGCACCTTCGCGCACACAATGGATTGTACTCCCGAAAACACCACAGGCGACGAAGGTCTCTATGTTACCCAGCTTGCTGTAGATAACGAGACCGGCAAAGTTTACTTCTGCTATCGTCCCGAGGCCGGTGATGCTTCAGGTATCGCTGCAGGTATTGTATGCTTCGATCCCGCAACCCAGACCCTGAAGAATTATGGCGAGACCAACGATCTCGCTACCGGTTGCGTAATCAACCCCAACAAGACCAAGCTGTTCTGATAACAGGACTTTTATGAATAAAAAGGTAACCCATGGTAACCATGTTGCCCCGGGTTACCTTTTTTAGGTATCTCTCCCCTTTAACAAGTAATTTTGCAATGAAGAAACTACACATAGCCCTTCTCGCTGCCGCCGCTATCTCCGGCGCCACAGCCGTGACTCAGGCAGCAGATTTCCGCGAACACCGCGCGATCTACGTCACACCTTATCTGTCCGACTGGCCAACGGGTGCAATCCGAGCCAACAACGCCTCGACCTACCAGCGCATCCTGCGCAACAATCTTGATAACTTCAAGGCCGGCGGTGTCAATGTGATTTACTACCATGTGCGTTCGATGTGCGACGCTACCTACAAGTCCCAGTATGAACCCTGGTCAAAAGGCGTAGGCGGCACACGCGGCCAGGAACCTGCCTTCGATCCTCTGGAATACCTTGTAGCCGAGGCCCACGCACGCGGCATCGAGGTGTATGCCTGGTTCAATCCCTACCGCTACTGTGGCGTCTATGGTAACGGTGAAAGCCCGCTCGACTACGAATACACCCACCCCGAGTGGCTTATCGTGCAGCCCGGCAAGGAGACGATCCTGAATCCCGCTCTTGACGAGGTGCAGCAGCGCATCTGCGACGTAATCTGTGACGTAATCGATAACTATGATGTCGACGGCGTCGTGTTTGACGACTATTTCTATTCCAATCCTACTCCGCTGGAGCTCGACGCCGACCTTTACAATGCCGCTAAGGATGCAGATCCGACAATCGGCACTCAGAAGGAATGGCGCGTTGCCAATGTCAACAACATGGTGCGCCGCGTCAGCGAGGTGATCAAGGAACACCGTCCCTGGATGCCCTTCGGTATCTCGCCCGCCGGCGTTGCCTCGCCTCCCCATGTAACGAGCGTCTACGGTCTCGAGCCCGCTCCCGGCAGCGACTGGCAGTACAGCAGCATCGCCTCCGATCCCCTCAACTGGTACATGAACGGCTATGTAGACTTCATGTCGCCTCAGATCTACTGGCCCAACCAGTTTGACGCTCACCAGGAATGGTGGAACAAGGCCGCCCGCAAGTTTGGCCGTCACCTCTATTCATCGGTATCGCTGTCGAGCTTCTCGAGCTACGGCGGCGGCGAATTTGCCCGCGAGGTAGAATCAGCCCGTGCCATTCAGGCTCCCAACGAAAGCGGCCTCGTGTTCTTCCGCATGACCAACTATGTCAATGCGTCAGTGAAGTATGAGGGCAAGACCATGAGCTTTACCGAGTATATGGGCCAGACCGCTTACTCGACACCTGTTCTCACCCCCCTGCGCCCCTGGAATAACGTCTATGCACCCGTCAATGTTACCGGGCTGCATCGCGACGGCTCGACCCTCACATGGGATGCAGTCGAGGGCATGCGCTACACCGTCTACGCCTTTGCCGCCGGCGAGGAGCAGCGCCCCTTCAACTCCAATCTGCAGCAGATCGTCTACACCAACAGCTATGAGATTCCCGAAGATATGACCTCGGCAGTCTTCGGCGTGGCTGTCTATGACCGCTACGGAAATGAATACTCGATGTCGACCGAGGGTGCGAGCCTCGGCGAGGCCGTCGCTGCCAAGCTCATCTATCCCGCCGAGGGCGAGCGCGCAGCCGACCTCTTTGACTTCGAATGGAGCGACACCGGCAGCGACAACATCCTCGAGGTTGCCGAGAGCGCCGATTTTGCAAAGCCTATTGTAATCCTTCCCACCGCCGGCACCAAGATGACATCCTATGCCGTGCCTACCCTCGAAGAAGGCAAGACATATTACTGGCGAGTGCGCACCCACGGTGTCAACGCTCCCGCCGCTGTGTCGGAAACACGTTCTTTCGTCGCATCCCGCATCGCCATCAACGGCCCTGTAGGCAACGACGAGACCACCACGCCCACCGTCAGCTGCACCCCCGCTTACGAAGGCTCAGTCTACAAGATCGAAATTTCGCGTAACAGCACCTTCACCCTTATCGATTACACCGCCGAGAGCGAGTCTCCGATCCACGAGGTTGCACCCGGCAATCTGCTCAGCGGCTTCCATTACTATCTCCGCGTGACCGCCATGCGTGAAGGCCGCTCGTCGACCTCGTCGACCGTTTCGTTCTGGACAGCCGACGTTGTGCCCGATGTTCCTACCTTCGTGACACCCGCAACCGAAGGCGCTACACTCCATGCCAATGAAGTTGTAGAAATCGTTCCTGTGGATGGTGCCAGCAGCATGCAGATCCAGATTTTCTCGACTCCCGACTACAGCGGCCGCTATTATCGTATCACACTTGGCCGCGGCGAGTCGCAGAGCGCCCTGCTGAGCAAGGTGCGCATCGGTACCGCTTATCTCCAGGATGGCGAAACCTACTATGTCCGCGCCTGCTCGCGCTACTTCACCCATGCCAACCAGAGCACCGAGACTACCGGCGAATATGCCGTGACCTCGTTTGTCTACTCGTCGACCGACGGCGTGAGCGATGTAGTCGCCGACGGCTCGGCAGTGAGCATCAGTGCCGAAGGCATCCTTTCGATGCCCGTCGTAGGCAATGACGTGGCTGTCTATACCCCCGACGGCTCCTGTGTCTTCGTGGAGCAGCGCGCTGCCGCCGAGTGTGACCTGTCGCATCTCGCTTCGGGCCTCTATATTGTCAAAGTTCAGGGCCCCTCGCCTGTAACTCTGAAATGGATTAAGAAATGAAACTGATGAATAAATTCTATACCGTCGCTGCGGCCGCGGCTGCCCTTGTGGCAGCCATGGCCCCGGCCACAGCGTCGGCAGCCGACTTCCGCGAGCATCGCGGCGTCTATATCTCGCCCTATGTCTCCGACTGGCCCTCGGGCCCGATCGTGGCAAGCAACGCGTCGACTTATCAGCGTATCCTGCGCAACACCCTCGATTCTTACAAGGAAGGCGGGGTGAACGTGGTATACTTTGCAGTGCGCCCCTTCTGCGATGCCGCTTACCGCTCGGCCTACGAGCCCTGGTCGGAATTCATCAGCGGTGTCCGCGGCAAGGAACCTCCATTTGACCCCCTGCAGTTCCTCATCGACGAGGCTCACGCCCGCGGCATCGAGGTATACACCTGGGTCAACGCCTACCGCTACAAGCGCTCGGGAAGCTATGACAAGAATGATCCCCGCAACTACGAGGTCTCTCACCCCGAGTGGCTTCTTGTCCAGCCTCAGGAGACTATCCTGAATCCCGGTCTCGAGGAAGTGATCCAGCGAGTCTGTGACGTCACTGTCGACCTCGTGGAAAACTATGACATCGACGGCTTCCTTTTTGACGACTATTACTACACCAACCCCACGCCGATGGAGCTTGACGCCGACCTCTACCAGGCAGCCAAGGACGCCGATCCCTCGATCGGCACCCAGCTCGAGTGGCGCGTCAATAACATCAACACGATGATCCGTCGCGTGTCGGAGGTAATCAAGCAGCACAAGGACCATGTGGTATTCGGCACCAAGCCGGCCGGCGTGGCCTCGCCTCCCCATGTCACAACCGAATACGGCCTCGAGCCATCGCCCGATATCCGCGAGCAGGACTGGCAGTATAAAGGCGTGGCTGCCGACCCGCTGAACTGGTATAAAAACCATTACAGCGACTTCATGGCCCCTCAGATCTACTGGTGTGACCTCTTCGATCCCCTGCAGGAATGGTGGGTGAAGGCCTCGCGCAAGTTCAACCGTCACCTGTACTCGGCTGTCAGCATGGCCGACTTTTCAAAGTTTGGCGCGGCCGAGTTCCCCCGTGAAGTCGAGTTCTCGCGTGATCTGCAGCCCGACAATGTAAATGGTCTCGGATTTTTCCGCATGTCCTACTATTCGGGATGTGTAGGCAAGCTCGACGGCGTCACCTACAAGTTCCCCGAATACATGGGCCGCACGGCTTTCGCTACGCCGGCTCTGGCTCCCATCCGTCCCTGGAACAATGTCTACAATCCCGCCTATGTCGAGAGTCTGCGCCGTGAAGGTTCGACTCTCGTCTGGGATGAGGTCGAGGGCATGCGTTACACGGTCTATGCCTTTGCTCCCGGCGAAGAGATGCGTCCGTGGAACACTTCGCTGGTCCAGGTGCGCTATACCAACAACTTCGAGATTCCCGATGAACTCTCGGGAATGACTTTCGGCGTGGCAGTCTATGACCGCTACGGCAACGAGTACCCGATGTCGACCGAGGGTGCTTCCTTGAAAGAAGCTGTGCCCGTCGAGCTGACTTATCCCGAAGACGGAGCCGTCGCCGCCGACCTCTTTGACTTCACATGGAAGGACAACGGCGGCGAGAACGTGCTCGAAGTCGCCACTGATCCCGAGTTTACCGATAAGGTGGTGCAGGTGCCCTGCTCCCAGCCCTCGATGAGTTCCTATATCATCTTCAATATGGAGGACGGCAAGACCTACTACTGGCGAGTGCGCAGCCACGGCGTCAACAGCCGTGCCGGCGTCTCGGAGACACGCAGCTTCACCGCCTCGCGCATCGCCGTGACCGCCCCGGTTCCCGGCAGCCGCGAGGAAAGCAACACCCCGCTGCTGACTTGTACACCTGCCTATGACGGAACGGTCTACACATTCGAGATTTCGCGTTATTCCAATTTCTCGCGTGTTGACTATACGGTCGAAACCACCGAGCCCTCGGTTCAGGTAGAACCTTTCAAGCTGATGAACGGTTTCCGTTACTATCTGCGCGTGAAGGCTACCCGCGGTGCCCGTAGCTCGATGAGCGATGTGGTTACGTTCTGGACAGTCGATGAAGTGCCCGGCGAACCCCGATATGTCGTTCCGGCCGTCGAGGGCATGACCCTGCATGCCGATCAGGCTATCGAAGTAAGCCCCGTCGAGGGTGTCAGCAGCATCCTGATCCAAATAGCAGATAACGCTGAATTCAGCGGCCGCGTATATCGTATCACCCTTGCGCAGGGCGAGACTCAGAGCGCTCTCCTGAACAAGGTCAAGATCACAAGCCGCAACCTCGTGGACGGCGAGACCTACTATGTGCGCGCCTGCTCGCGCTACTTCACCCAGGCCAACCAGAGCGCCGAGACCCAGAGTGACTATGTCTACACCTCCTTTGTCTACTCGGCAACCGACGGTGTCTATGATCTTCCCGCCGAAGGCGGCGAGGTGATCCTCAGCGCCGAGGGCATCCTTTCGATGCCTGTTGCAGGCAATGCCGTGGCTGTCTACACTCCCGACGGCAGCTGTGTCCTGGCAATCGACCGTGCCGCAGCCGAGGCCGACCTCTCGTCACTCGCCCCGGGCCTCTATGTGGTGAAAGTGAGCGGTGCAAGTCCCGCTACAATCAAGTGGATTAAGAAATAGATTAATTGTTAAATAATAAATCTTCCGGGTATGAAAAAGTTCCTTTATGCGTTGATGGCCTTTCTGATGATGATACTGGCCGCCTGCTCGAGCACTGATTCAAAAATCGACCGTCTCGAAAAACTTGTTAATGAATATATCGACGTTCAGATCGAAATCAAGAACGGTAATAGAGACGCAGCCGCCGAAGCTCAGAAGATTGACAAGGAAATCGAAGAAGTTATCCAGGAACTGGATAAAGTCGAGTTCACCGAGGAGCAGGCTGAGCGCGTGCAGTCAATAATTGTAAATGCTGTTGGTAAAGCTGCTCAGAATGGCCTCAATCCATTTCTTTAATTAACAGTAAATCCTTCCATACCTCCGACGCCCGGCTATTATAACAGCCGGGCGTCTTTATTTGCTTTATGGGCCAAATATTGTCTGATAGGGCTTATTGAAGAACTTTTTTTCTGTGAAGCGGGTTGATTTTAGTATATACATGATACTAAGTTAAAGACCTCCGCTATGATAGAATGGATCACAGAAACGCTGCGGAATAACCCCGCGATGGCTATATTCCTTGTCTTAGGACTCGGATTTTTGATTGGCAAACTGAAATACAAGACACTTTCCCTCGGTACCGTAACCTCGGTGCTTCTGGTCGGCGTGCTCGTCGGGCAGCTCGACATTCCCGTGCCGGGACCGCTGAAGCAGGTCTCTTTCCTTCTTTTTCTCTTTGCCATCGGCTACAGCGTCGGGCCGCAATTCTTCGCAGCCATGCGTGGTTCGGGTCTGAAGCAGGTGCTGTTTGCAGTGGTGATGAGTCTGCTGGTATTCGGATGTACTTTCGGCGTTGCACTGCTCTTCGGATATAACAAGGGCGAGGCAGCGGGTCTCTTTGCCGGCTCGCAGACCATGTCGGCCGCCATTGGTGTCGCCGATGATACAATATCGACGCTGACCGGCGCGTCGGCAGCCGATAAACAGCACTGGGCTGATATCGTTCCCGTCGGTTATGCGGTGACTTACATTTTCGGTACCATCGGCTCTGCATGGATAATCGCGCAGGTCGGTCCTATGATGCTCGGTGGTATCAAGAAAGTGAGACAACAGACCCGGGAACTCGCCGCAAGCATGAATTCAAATGAAATAGCCAATGATCCGACTCTTATCGAAGCCGCTCCCGAAGTCGTTTACCGTGGATATGTGGCCGAGGGCGATTTCTTTGCCTCACCGCGCACGGTAGCTGAAATTGAACAGCATATCGCCGAGCTTGGAAGGCGCGGATTTGTTGACCGTGTGAGACACTCAGGCACTATAGTGACCGAGATCAAGCCCGAGACCAAGGTGTGCAAGGGCGACGAGGTCGTAATCAGCGGTCGTCGCGAGTTCATCATCGGCGACGAGGAGTGGATAGGCCCCGAGACTGCCGACCGCGAGCTGCTGACCTTCCCCATCGAGCATGTGCCTGTGATGGTAGCCAATAAGTCGGTCGCAGGCACTACGGTCGCTGATTTCCGCAAGGCCGACTATGCCCGTGGCGTCATCATCTCGGAAATAACCCGCGGCGAGACTTCGCTCCCTGTCCTTGCCAAGACACAGCTGATGCGCGGCGACATGGTGACTCTCGTCGGCGAGAAGACCGATGTGGAGCGCGCCGGCAAGGCCATGGGCTTCATCGACCGCCCGAGCACGTCGACCGATATGGTCTTCGTGAGCTTAGGTATCGTGATCGGCTGTATTATCGGTGTGCTGTCGTTGCATATCGGGAATGTGCCCGTGAGTCTGTCGACCAGCGGCGGCGCGTTGATTATGGGCCTTGTTCTTGGCTGGTTGCGCACCAAGCGGCCTACCTTCGGTTTCATTCCCAAGCCCGTGGTGTGGATATTCAATAATGTGGGACTGAATCTGTTCATTGCCGTTGTAGGCCTGGCTGCAGCTCCCACCTTTATCTCGGGTCTGCAGCAGATGGGCTGGCAATTGCTTGTTGCCGGTGCGTTGGCGACCTCGATTCCCCTGCTACTGGGGATCATCATCGGTGACAAGATTTTCCACTTCCACCCCGCTATCAACCTCGGTTGTGTAGCCGGTGCGAGAACAACGACAGCGGCTCTCGGCGCCGTTCAGGACGCGCTCGGCAGTACAATTCCGGCAATGGGATACACGATCACCTATGCCATCGGTAACACCTTGCTTATCCTGGCAGGACTTATAATAGTACTTGTAATTTAAAACTAAAAAACTACGATATAATGGACACACGCAAAAAGGAACGCTCTCTTGAAGTAATGAGTCCGTTCGAGATTAAAAATGAACTTATCAAGCTGGCCAAGGCCGACGCCCGCCGTAGCACCAGCCAATTTCTTAACGCCGGCCGCGGCAACCCCAACTGGATTGCAACTGCTCCGCGCGAGGCTTTCTTCCTGCTGGGCCAGTGGGCCCTCGAAGAGGCCCGGCTGACATTTGAGGCTACCCCCGGAATTGCCGGAATGCCTTCCTCCAAAGGCTCGATGGAAAGACTTCAGAAATTCCTGACGACCCATTCCACACAGCCCGGCGCCCAGTTGATTTACGAGTCAATCAAGTACTGTACCGATACGCTGGGCATCGACCCGGATAGCCTCGCATATGAATGGGCCGACGGTATCATCGGCGACCAGTATCCCACGCCGGTGCGTATTCTCGAGCACACACAGGATATCGTGCGCGCCTACATGGCCAAGGAAATGGGTAATAACGCTCCCGGTCTCGGACGCGAATATGACCTGTTTGCTACCGAGGGCGGTACGGCGGCGATGTGCTACATATTCAACTCCCTGCAAGCCAATCACCTTGTTAATCATGGAGACAAGATTGCACTGATGACGCCTATCTTCACTCCTTATCTAGAGATTCCCGACCTCGACCGTTACCAGTTTGACGTTATCAATATCGAGGCCACCAAGGAGGATGCCGAGGGTCGTCACTTGTGGCAGTATCCCGATTCGGAGCTGGACAAGCTGCGCGATCCCGCCGTCAAGCTGCTCTGCCTTGTCAATCCCTCTAATCCGCCAAGCTACAAGCTGTCGCAGGAATGTGCCGACCGCATCGTTGACATCGTGAAGCATGACAATCCCAACCTGATGATCGTTACCGATGACGTCTATGGTACCTTTGCACGGGATTTTACCTCGCTGATGTATCGCTTGCCTGCCAACACCCTCTGTGTTTACTCGTTCTCGAAATATTTCGGCGCGACAGGCTGGCGCCTCGCGACCATCGGTCTTGCCAAGGATAATATCTATGACCGCCTTATCGCCGAGCTGCCGGAGCTTCAACGCAAGGATCTCGAGGAGCGTTACAGTACATTGTCACTCCAGCCCGATAAAATTCCATTTATCGACCGCCTGGTAGCCGATTCGCGCGCCGTGGCCCTCAATCACACGGCAGGTCTTTCAACGCCTCAGCAGATCCAGATGGCCTTGTTTGCGCTCATGTGTCTGATTGATACCGAAAATGTATATCGTACCAAGATGCAGGATATGATTCATCAGCGTCTCGACGCTCTGTGGAAGGCGACGGGATTTGAAATCGTACCCGATGACGACCGCGTGGGTTATTACTCGGAAATCGATATCATGGTGTGGGCACGCAAGTTCTATGGCGACGATTTTGCCAAGTGGCTCGCCGACAATCATGAACCGCTCGATTTTGTGATCCGCCTTGCCAAGGATACCTCTGTGGTTCTTCTTAACGGTAGCGGCTTTGCCGGTCCCGACTGGAGTGTGCGTGCATCGCTGGCCAATCTGACGACCGACGCCTATACGACCATCGGCACTGCAATTTCCTCTATTCTGAAAGGATATTACGAAGAATACAAGGCAGCAAAGTAAGTAACCTGAAAACTTATCTCCACTTACTAAAGCGGGGAGGTGCCTGAGAAAGCACTTCCCCGTTATTTTTTGCCCATCCGTGAAAAATAAGTATATTTGCGAAAATATAATGCCATGATCACCTCTCATAAAGGAAGCAGTATAGTTATGAGTAAATTAATTCAAAGATGCTTATGCGTTATTTGCATTGTGATAGGAAGTGGTGTTTCTTATGCACAATGGGCGCAAAAGAAGGCCGATTTAACCTTGTATTCTTGCGAAATTGTAAATGAGCCGTTAAAGAAATATATTTCCGAGCAATTCCTGCCC
>CAYVTB010000078.1:0-9935 GCA_964454365.1 uncultured Bacteroides sp.
TTTCTAACCCCTTGGATCCGAGGGGTTAGAAAATAGTGTATTAAAGATAATAATTCATGTGGAAGTGTCAGGCGTAGGAGTGGAGGCCGTGGAGGAAGAAGTTGACACCGAAATAAGTTATCAGGACAGTGATGAAGGCCAGTAGGGTGTAAAGTGCGAAAGGTCGCGGACGCGCGAGTCGAGGTAATAGCGACTTATGAAGGGGGAATGAATAGATAAGCATTGTAATGAGCGCCCAAACTTCCTTCGGATCCCATCCCCAATACCGGCCCCAGGAGCGATCTGCCCAGATTGCACCGATAAAAATACCGGCCGTCAGCAAAAAGACCGATGGCAATAGCAGCTGCCGCGAGACGACAAGCAAGTTGCGTCGACCACACAAAAATGCTCCCGAACACAGGGCCATTACCACAAAACCGGTATAGGCCAGCATTACAGTGAGGACATGCAATGATAGCAACGGCGAGCGCAAGACAGGGACAACGGGCGTGATGGCGGGATTGGCCTGCCCCATTAGCGCCACTGCAAGAGCCAAGCCTGAAACGACACAGCAAATTCCGGAAAGAGCCGGCATTTTATGAGCAATGACTCCACCGCAACAGGCCGCGAACGCAATCCATTGCATAGTTTCGTAGCCGTTAGCCATAGGTATCGAGGCCGATGCTATCCAGTTCAATAAAATTATAATTGCAGTCCACAGTGCCCCGGCGCCTGCGAGCAACCAGCCGTATTTACATGTTCTCAAAAGTATTAGCAGTCCCCCTATCAATAATATAATTGCGGGCCACAAAGCGGCTCCAAAGGTAGCGAACACTATCTCGCAACGACTTTGAAGAAAGGAAGGAAGCACATCGCCTGCTTTTTTATATTGAAACTTTGCAATCTTATGGATCACCTCGATGGCTTCGACGTCATTTCCCTCGTCAAGCAGCCTGGCGAGGTAATTCAGACAATGACGCGAAAAATGCCAGTCGTCAAAATCGGTATCTGCGGGCTGTGAATCGACAGGCGATATCCAGTCAAGTTGACCATCGGTTACTATCGGGAATATGCACCATAAAGCGCCCGTGGCAGCTGTAGAAACAAGCGTGACCTGCTCATCACCCATGCTTCCTTCAGTTATTCTTATCAAATCTGCGAGAGACGCCCGGGAAGTTCCCAATCGATTCCGCAAGGCCTTGTCACGAACCTTAATGCAAGGCTCATTTTTCCATGAATCATAATAGAACAACCAGCCTGCAAGAAACTGAGTCGAAGTGAGGCCGCAACATGAAGCTGCTCCGGTTACCTTTACGCTAAAATCGCGAGCGAATGCAGCCAAAGGGCGTATCCTGCCACCCTGATAGATATATAGTTCTCCAAGAGCATCAGCCACCGCAGGAGGAACGGCTCGGGGCGAAGCCATCGATCCTAATGCAATCGGCAACAACAAAGCCAGAACACGCAGACGTCGACAATATCGGTTCACAAGCAGCCAAAGCATCGAAAAAGCGAGGAGACCGTAACCTGCAAAGGTAACGCGTCGTCCCATATAATCGGAACTAATCATAATTACTGAACCGCCTGAATCAGCGTCGGAGGCCGATTGAAAAATGCGATTACGCCCCACATCGGCCACATTATTCATCGACACGACATAATCGCGCCCGTCAATATGCAGGCGACTCGAATAATCACAGGGGGTTGTCGTGCCGGGATAATTTGTGACATAAAAGTCATCGAGCTTGAAATCCATTCCGTCAAATGAAGTTGTTTCTCCGACGCGGAGATGCAGGGTCTCGGGATCGGGACTGAAATGTGTTATCAGTGCGCCAATCAGGATAACAATAAATGAAAGATGAAACAGCAAGACCGACGGCCGACGAGCAACCCGTCGTTTAAAGAGATAATACAGCGATGCCACAGCCAGCGCTCCCCATAGCAACAGCATGGGGAGCGAGGAATAGGCCTCCGGTGCGTCAATAAAACTTATGACGGCCAGAGCAAGACAGATTATCGCAAGGAGAATGAAAGCTACCATTAGATTGCGTCGAGGAAAGCTATCACAGCGTCACGATCGGCCTTGGAGAGTTCGCGGAACTTTTGAACTGTGAAGGCGGCATCACTCTCCGCGGACACTCCGTGCCACATGATTGCCTCAAGAGTCGTGCGTGCCCGGCAGTCATGGAGACGGTCGGCATAGGGCGAACCGGTCACCTTTGAATGAAGTCCGCGACCCCACAATGGCGTAGTGCGACACCATCCGTTGCGGATATCGTTAACCATCAGCAGCTTGTGTTGAACCATATCGGTATAGGGCCAGATGAGCTGGCGGGGATAGCGGGGAAGTGCCCGGTCAAGTTCCTTGGCAGTAAAGAAGGAGGCGGGATCCCTTATCTCATCGTCGCCTGTCTTCCAGGACGGGCGGTGACAGTAGGCACAACCGATCTGCTCAAAAATCTCTTTGCCACGGGCAATTTCGGGATTATCGATATCGCGGACAGCGGGGACGGCAAGGCCACGGTGCCACACCATCAGATCAATGTAATCTTGATCCGAGGCTTCTGCCGGGAGAGTCGTCGAATTGAGGTAGGCGAGAATATTCGATTCAACATCAGAGGTGAACCACTCGGAATGTTCGTGAGCGGGGTCGATTGCTTCGATATACGAGGCGAAAGCAGCCTGCACCTCGGGGTCGGCCGCGGCGGCCTGCGCGTAGTAACCACCTGCGTCCTTATAGTGGTATCGGCGATCGGAACGGGTCACGTTGGTGATATTCCAGAAGGCATTTGCGCCGGCTGCATCCTGAAGAGGACCGCGGCTCATGGCGTAAGTATAGCGGTAGGGATACTGGCGCCCATCGCTTGACACCTCTTTGGAAGTGTATTGTCCCGTCCAATAGTTACCGCTGAAGATAGCAGGATTGAGCCCGTTGGTCATGTAGCCGTCGGCTGCCTCCAGGCGATACTGTGCAAGAAGATCATCATCAGTGATAGCATCGAGAAGACCGGTGCCGTAAATACCGATAGTGCTTTCAAGTCTTACATCGTATTGACCCATCTGTTCGCGAGAAAGTTTACCCTGCCGATAGGCATAGACAGCTTCGGGCGGAAAAGAGACCTCGGGGTAACGCAACGAATAGCTTTCGCCATCGGGGAAAGTGTTGTTCCACCTGTCGACATACTCATGCCAGGAGATCGTCACCTTGCTCTCGTCGAGAGGAGCCTTGAACGGTTCAACTGCGTGCCCCTGGGGCATACCGGCAAGCCAGGTAACATATCCCTGAGTCTCGGGATTGAAGACAACGAGAAGGTAGCCGTTGCCGGGCTCATTGGTCTTGAAAGAGCCGTCGGGCTGCGACTTGCCGTGGCCATAGCCGGGATGGCAGTGCATACATGAAGACCTCACATACGTCGGGCCCAAGCCACCGCGCACACCTCCGGCATTGCTCACATAATTTTTTTCAAATAGCTGTTCCCCTCGCTTGAATGATGCGAGAAAGCCGCCGTTCTCGACGGCCGGGGTCGGTTGTTCAAAAGCCGCCGAGGTCGTGATATAGGATGTACCGAGGAGTCCGCCGGCATAATACCAGTCAGGGCGCTCCGTTATTTCTCCGGTATTAGGATTGCTGCCGGGCGTATTCTCGCTGCATGCGACGAGCATACAACCGGCAGCAATCATAATGAAATTGGTTAACTTCATATCTTAGGAATTACTTTGCGAGTAAATCAATAACCTCGCCGAGAATATCGTTGACAGCATTGCAAACCTCGACAGCGGCCATGTTGATCTCATACATTGAAGCTTGCTGGGAAGTGGATGCAAAAGGCTCGCGCATGAGTGAAATGGCGGCTATCGCATCGTCGATGGCGGCAAGAACGCGGGCGTCAAGCTGAGGGTCTACCGAACGTACATATGCGCTCAGAGTATGGGTAGAGGGTTTGATATAACGCTCGTTTACACCGGGAGTTGCCTGGTAGCCCGCATAAGCGTTACGCACCGAGCGCATGTTATCAATAAAGTCAGTGATGGAATTAAGAGCGTAGGGAGACTCAATATAATCGGGATCGGCTTCGATACCTGAGCCGACGGGGCGACCAATCTTCTGATTCCCGACTTCGTCGGCGATATCCTGGGCTCCGACGACAATCTCCTGCATTGCTTCGGCATAGTTGACATAAATACTACCGGCCGAACCGGCATTCTTGATATATGAGCCGTAATTGCTGTCGTAGCTGAGTTCTGCATCATCAAGAATTGCAAGTTTCGCGGGATCGACCGTGCCCGCATCTGCCCAGGATGCCTCGAGGCGCAGGCAGCAGTTGCGCAGATCGTCGGCGACGGCTGCGAGATAATAGAGTTCGTTCTGAGTGAATTCTGAAGCGGGACGGGGCGAGGTAACGGCAGTAGTTGCATCAGCAGGCTTGAAAATCAGATATTCGATGGCATGAAAGCCGAGGAGGCCTTGACCCAGGGAAGAACCGACATACTCGCCTGCGCTCTCGCGGTCGCTCATGAATGACATCTGCACGGGATTGTTGAGCAACGCATCCATTGCAGTCTTATCAAGAGGCCATGTATCGATGTGAGGGTCGATGTTGTAGTCGTGGGCTGCACCGTAGAGCCACGCCTCGCTGAGTTCCCAGTAGCGGCGAGCCTCAATCCATGCCTCACCTGCCTCGACAATCATAGCCTCGGTGAGAGTTTCAGGTCCGGCTACGCACATTACATCACAGGCATCGGCGAGTCTCATGGAAGCATCGGCGAGTCCGCGGTAGGTCGGTACAACGGTGTTGTTTACATAATCTACACATATTTCCTTCAGGGCCTGTTCCTTTGCATCAATCTGCGTTGAAGGTTTGTCTTCGTTCTCGCTGCATGACGCGACAGAAAGTGTCAGAGCCGCAGCGAGAGTCAATCGGTTAATTGTTTTGTACATAATTATTTATTGGTTTATTAAGATCTCGTATAATTTAAAGTTATTTACGGGTAAAAAATCCGGTGTAAGCAACTCCGAGTGAGATAGACGGCTCATTGTTATAAGGCTTTTTCATCAACCCTATCGAATACTCACCCTTGACTACGATCTGCTTGATCGGGAAGAAATTAACGCCCGCGGCAAGGCGCTGGCGACCACACCAGTCATAACTGAGGACGCCGCCAGCTGTTTTCAACATGGAGTCGTAGTAATCATAGCGGGCGAAAATATATAGCTGCTTGTCGGTTATCTTCATTGGAGCGAAGATATTGTAACCGGCCTCGATACCGACCGAGATGGCATCGGAAGCTACATTGGTCTTTTTTGCCGGGGAATCGGTGCGCATACTTTTGTTGTAAGCTGTGATACGGTCGGCGTCTCCGAGATGACCGTATATAACACCGCCGCGTGCTATAACATTGTGATCGCGATAGGAGAAGTCGAAAGCTCCGATAGCCAGGGTACCGCGGACATCGCTCCAACGCTCGTTGGGCTGCGATAGTGTGTTGCTGAAAGTATTGCCGATATAACCGCTGATACCTGCTCGCAGGCCCTTCACTCCGTACCAGTCGACGCGCGCGACGCCAGCAAGCGAGTTGGCGATTTTAAACTCATAAGGACTGCCGGCACCGGTCGCCACCCAGTTCTCTCGACCGAAGCGGTCGCTGTCGAGTCCCGGGATAACCATGGCTTCGTAGCGCCAGTCGCCGGCGCGCCCCCACAAGCTGATACCTGTCTGATGCCATGTACAGGGGATGATAGTCGCATCCCCAACCGGGCGGTAGACACCAAAGAAATTAACCGGTTCATGGGCATTGTTAGTGCTTCCGACAGGAACTACAAGGTGGCCGGCACGAATGTTGAACTCGGGGCAGAAAGATTTCTGAAGCCAGAACTGCTCCAGGGCAATCTCTCCGCCGCGCTCGATTTCGGTTTCGTACTCGCCGCCTTCATCGTCCTCCATTTCAATGGCGGCTTCAACACCTCCATGTTCAAATTCAATCTCCGTGCCGAGACTCCACCCCTTGCCAAAATCGTAACCCAAGTAAAAAACGACATGGGGCAGGTCGACACGCGAGTGACTCGCATCGGTAAAATTTGCGGGATTCTTGTAGCGGTTCCAGGCGTCGGAATAGAAGTTATAACTATAGACAGCCTCGCCATAACCGCCGATGCTGAGCTGAGCGGCACAAGGCATAGCGGCAGCCGCTCCTGAAAGAAGTAATGTGAGAATTTTGTTGGCCATTGAAATAATGATTAAAAACGGACATGCAAAATTACTCACAGGCTTCCGCGCCGGAAATACCACATTTTTGGTAAAAACTCTCTATAGAGCCTACTCAAAAATCAGTATTTTCAGTATCGGATGTCCCTAAAAGTCCAAGAAACCGACTTGTACTACATAATCAATAGGGAATTAATCATTCTCTATATCATATCGGGTTAGGTCGGAACAGCCGGAACGCACTTCTTCAATGATTTCGCGGCAACGGTCTTCTGAAAGTTTGATTTTTTTGCCGACAGCAATGAAATCGGACAGGCGAGGATGTCCTGTGCCGTTTACGGAGGTAGCATGCTGTCCGTTATAGCCTTCAGTGCACAGGGTAAGGTCATATGCAGGGGCAAGTCGCCATCTCCAAGCATTCAATTCTTTGTCTCTAACCACATAGAAACTGAAATTCTTGCAATGGTCATCCTTATTCTCCGTGAGATAATTAAATACCATTCTACGATACATCTGCTCGACATCTTCACGCCTCTGCGTTATAAATCCCGTCAAGGCAAGTAGATTTGAGTAATCCATAAACGGCTCACGGAGAGATATGCACATTAGTCCCCCGGCAGTTGATGTGTGGATTCGATTATCAGAATTATCTATATCGAATCGTCGGGACGCGAAATAGCGTCCATTGACCAGTCGAAAATCAGGAACGATGATACCGCATTCCCTTGCAACCTCATTATATCGGACTTCTTGCAGACCTATATCTTTCGGATCGTATGTATGACGGAATTTTACTATCCAGTGACCTTCAGCATCTGAGTATACAGCCTTTGGTCGGGCGCCTCCACTGTTACCGCTATTATACAGGAGTAGCCCGGCATCTTTATCTTGCTGCTCTTTAAGGACTTCAAGTGCAATTTCCTGAAGTCGGTCAAAATCCGTCAGGTTTTCCTCACGTTCGAGGTTGACAGAAGGGGAGTAGGTTAAGGCTCCCATACCATTGTCACCAACTAATGCAAGTCTATCCAAAGATGACAGGTCAGAATCGTTTATCCCGTTACGGAGTAAAGCTTTATGAAGAAGATAACGCCCATATCCATCGGGGAGACTGTCTTCAAAAACGCCAAAATTTCCATAAAACGGTTGAGGCTTGGCAATGAACACACCGGGCTTTAACGGCAGTTCCAGAGGAGAAATGCTGAATCCGTCGGCCAGCCACGACTGATCGTATTCAAAGACGTTTAGACGATTATCGGGCGTGAGAGACAACAGACCGACAGGTCGTCCATGAAACATAACCTTTAGCTTCTCGGTCTTTTTCATATCTTCTTACTTTTAGAATAGGCCCTTTTATCTTTACTTTTCTGACGTATCAGATCAAGTTCTTCCATTGTATTAAACTTTGGAGAACCAAAAAGATCCTTTATTTCCGAAGTATAACCCAGTGCCATAGCAAGCTTAATAAGCGACTCAAATGCAATGAGCCCTTTCTGTTCAAAGCGCGCCAAGGTAGATAACGGCACACCCGACAGCTCAGCCATGCGATCCCTGGTTATATTTTTCTCAACTCTACGCTTGCGAAAATTCTCGGCTACCTGCATCATAATGTCATCGGCATTATCAAGCGTAAAGTTGTCTAATACAGATAATATATTACTACTATTATTACTAACACCCATAATACTGCTAATATTATAGCACAAAGGTAATGATATATTCCAACATTGCCAAAAATAATACGCCCGGCGGTTGCGGGAGAGTAAAAAAGGTCTCATCATTCCTTTAATTATAGTTAAAAAGGGGAAGAAGGTTGTTTTTAAGAAAAATAATGCCTAACTTTGTTATACAGAATAACTGACTGACATAAACGACATGAAAAGACATCTACTATCGATACTTTGTGCGGGGCTTCTTGCCTCGGTTGCGGTAGCCGGGGAAGCACCCCGCGCCGACGCGGGCATCGTGGCCGATGCAACCGCGCCTTCCGTGCAAATCAAGGTTAAGAACCATGGAGTTGAAGTGACTGTCGATGATGACGAGTCGCGTGATGTCACCGTTTACGCCATTACGGGTCAGATCGTCAAGCACCTGCAGGTGCCGGGGGCTTCAACAACCCTTGTGGAACTTTCTCCGGGCTGTTATATCGTCAGAGTCGACGGGCTCTCGCGCAGAGTTGTTGTAAACTGACCCCGCACTTCGCGCTAAGATTCAAAGAACATATATTGTAAAAAATACTTACTTAATTAACACATGACCGAACACTTAAGCAAGATACTGGCAGCAGCTCTCGTTGCCGGTTCAACCGCAGTTGCAGCTGCCCAAGTCAATCCCGATGACCGTTATCTCACATGGCCCGGCTATGACGGAGCAGATCTTGAAATGAGCGTTGATCCTACAGGTACCCGCTTTGCACTGTGGTCACCCGATGCACAGGCTGCCCGCGTGTACCTCTATAATACCGACCGCAATACCGCACCCTTTGACACGCTGGAAATGACCCGCGGCGATAGAGGAGTGTGGCGTGCATCGGTTTCGCAGCCTCTCTACGGAAAGTTCTACACTTTCAGCATCAAGCACGACGGGCACTGGCTTGCCGAGACACCCGGTGTATGGGCCAAGGCCGTAGGTACCAATGGCGAACGCGCTGCGATCATTGATTTTGCAACTACCAATCCCGAAGGCTGGGAAGCTGACCGCGGCCCCGTCGTCGAGAACTTCACCGATGTAGTCCTCTATGAAATGCACCATCGCGATTTCTCGGTGGATCCATCGTCGGGCATAGTACACAAGGGCAAATTCCTTGCGCTCACCGAGCCCATGACTACAAACGCCACCGGCGAATCTACCGGCATCGATCATCTCAAGGAACTCGGCGTGACCCATGTCCATATCCTGCCGAGCTATGACTACAACTCGGTTGACGAGGCTAATCTGCAACTCAACCAATACAATTGGGGCTACGACCCGCTGAACTACAACGCTCCCGAGGGCTCCTACTCGACCGATCCCGCCAACCCGACTGTCCGCGTAAAGGAAATGAAAGAGATGGTCAAGGCGCTCCACGATGCCGGCATAGGCGTTGTGATGGATGTTGTCTACAACCACACGGCGCAGAACGATGATTCCAATTTCTCGCTGACAGCTCCCGGCTACTATTACCGTCATCGCCAGGACGGCAGCTACAGCGACGCCTCGGGTTGCGGTAACGAAACAGCCTCGGAACGCGCACAGATGCGAGACTTTATCGTCAATTCAGTTAAATACTGGGCCGAAGAATATCATATCGACGGCTTCCGCTTTGACCTCATGGCTATCCACGATACCGAGACTATGAACGAGGTTGTCGAGGAGCTTCACAAGATCAATCCTTCGATCTTTGTCTACGGCGAAGGCTGGACCGCCGGCGATTCACCCCTTCCCGTAGAGCGCCGAGCCCTTAAGGAAAACGTGTCAAAGATGCAAGGTGTAGCTGTCTTCAGTGATGACATCCGCGATGCCATCAAGGGACATTACAGCAATGCTGCCGACCGCGGTTTCGCCACCGGAAAGCCCGGCAACGAGGAGACCGTGAAAATCGGCATTGTAGCTGCCACAGCCCATCCCCAGGTAGACTACAGCAAGGGTAATAACTCCCGTTTCCCATATGCAACCTCGCCCGAGATGATCGTCAACTATGTTTCATGCCACGATGACCTCACTCTCACCGACAAGCTCGGCCACTCGATGACCGGCTCGACTCCGGAAGAACGCATG
>CAYVTB010000079.1:0-9725 GCA_964454365.1 uncultured Bacteroides sp.
ACCCTCGACAACTGCCTGCATGATGTTGTCGAGACTGCCAAGGCTGCCGACTATGAGGTGATTATCATCGCTGACCACGGCAATGCCGATAATGCCGAGAACCCCGATGGAACTCCCAACACCGCCCACTCGCTCAACCCCGTGCCCTTTGTATATGTTACCGAGAACAAGGATGCCAAGACCGAGAACGGCGTGCTCGCCGATGTAGCTCCCTCGATCCTCCACATCATGGGTCTGCCCCTTCCCGCCGAGATGACCGGCAAGGACCTCATCAAGTAATCGATAATCTACCGTATACCATGCAACCCTGCGCTGACGCCCCTCAGGGCCCTGCGCAGGGTCGCATTTTCAAGAAGTTTGCGCGGCTCGGGTTTTTTGTGTAACTTTGCCGCGATTCTTTACATTGACGGTCTTGTAGTTCAACGGATAGAACAATCGTTTCCTAAACGATAAATCAGGGTTCGATTCCCTGCGAGACTACTAATATATTTTGTGGCCATGTGGAATAAAATCAAGACCTTCTATAGCAACCACCCCCTGTGGGCTGCCCTCATCACGATGGTGGTTACAGCCCTCGTGCTCGCGTGGCTGGTGATGCTGTTTCTCGATATGTGGACTCATCACGGCTCCAATTCCACAGTCCCCGACATCCGCCACATGTCCTACGCGGAGGCCGAAGCCGTTGTTGCACACAATGACCTGACGCTCGAAATTTCCGACTCCATATACGACAAATCGCTTGCCCCGGGCACCATTGTCGAGTCGTGGCCCAAGGCCGGAGCCCTTGTGAAGCGCGGCCGCAACGTCTATGTGACTGTCACTGCCTTCTCCCCCAAGCATATTACCATTTCCACGCCGATTACCGGTGTGAGTGTGCGCCAGGCAATGTCGCATCTCACTGCCCTGGGTATTTCGGCGATCCGCTTTGTCAACGTCCCTTCGCAGTACCCCGATCTTGTGGAACGCGCCCTCTATAACGGCCGTCCCCTCGGCGTCGGCTCGGTTATTCCCGTTGATGCGACGGTTGTGCTTGAGGTTGGCGTGGCTGCTCCCGAGCCTGCAGAGGAAGAAGGAGAAACGATAGATGAAGATATGCCCGAACTTGAGGACGACGGCATGTCATCTTACCAGGAATATTGATTTTAAGCCGATGAGCGACGATAGCGACATCATCGATAGCGACATCGAAGTCGATGACGACTCTCCAGAGGCGTCTCCATCTGTCGTGATTATCGACGGCGACGACGAGCGCGAGCTCTACGAGCATTTCCGTTTCGTGGCCGATAAAGGCCAGGAACTGTTGCGAGTCGACAAATTTCTTGTGGCCCGCCTTCAGAAGTCGTCGCGCAACCGCGTGCAGCAGGCTGCCGAGGCAGGCTGTATCCTCGTCAACGGCAAGCCGGTGAAAAGCAACTACCGCGTGAAGCCCGGTGACACGGTGCAGGTCGTCATGGACCGCCCGCGCTATGATTTCGAGGTCATCGCCCAGAATATTCCACTCGACATTGTATATGAAGACGACACCGTTCTCGTGGTGAACAAGCCCGCGGGACTCGTCGTCCATCCCGGCCACGGCAACTACTCCGGCACGCTGGTCAACGCCCTGGCGTGGCATTTCCGCGATAATCCCGATTACGATGTCAAGGACCCGCGCATGGGACTCGTTCATCGCATCGACAAGGACACCTCGGGGCTGCTCGTCGTGGCCAAGACGCCCGATGCCAAGACCGATCTCGGGCGGCAGTTCTTCAACAAGACGACGCGTCGCGAATATGTAGCCGTGGTGTGGGGACGTCCCGACCCGGCCGACGGCCGCATCGAAGGCAATATCGACCGCGACCCCCGCGACCGCCTGCGCATGGCCGTCTTTCCCCCGGATGGCGACCGCGGCAAGCATGCCGTCACCCATTACAGCACCGTCGAGACTCTCGGCCCTGTATCTGTTGTAAAATGTGTTCTTGAAACAGGGCGCACCCATCAGATCCGTGTTCACATGAGCCACAAGGGGCATCCCTTATTCAACGATGCGCGTTACGGCGGCGACCGCGTGCTGCGCGGCGTGCCCTCGGCATCCTACAAGGCCTTTGTCAACGGCTGTTTTGAGCAATGTCCCCGCCAGGCGCTTCATGCACGCACGCTCGGCTTCCGCCACCCCGCGACCGGGGAGGAAATGGATTTCTCGGCTCCGGTTCCCGCCGACATGGAGGGACTCATCGAGCGCTGGCGACGTTATCAGAAAGGATAACCGATGGCCAGGTGGAAGGCCAGTGATTTTCCAAAGGATTCCATGTTGTAGTAGCCTCCGTGCCCGGTGTTGTAGGGCGCGTGGATACCTATACCCAGGTCGGCGCGGATGACGAGCATCTCGATGTCGAGTCGCAGGCCGGCGCCCGTGCCGGTCGCCAGGTCGCGCAGGAAGGTCTTGCCGCGGAGTGTGCCGCCGGGACGGTCGGGATCGGGCTTGAGCAGCCAGATGTTACCCGAGTCGAAGAAGACTGCGCCATGGAGGGCCCCCGCGATCGGGAAACGGTATTCGACGTTGGCCTCGAATTTGAACGTACCGGTCTGGTCGAAATAGTCGTCGGCCGTAGTGCCGGGAGCCCTGTAACTGCCGGGGCCGATACTGCGCACTGTAAACGCGCGCACCGAGTTGGCGCCGCCGATATAGAATTGCTCGGCATAGGGAACGACGCTTGAGTTTCCGTAGGCGTGCTCGGCACCGGTGGCTATGCGGCTCACGATGCGGTGTTCGCCGAAGAGACGGCGGTTCCAGACCACCTGCACCAATCCCTTGACAAACTGTGAGAACGGCGTGCCGAAGAGCTTCTTTTCGCCCTTGACGCCACATGCGCGCCATACAGCCCAGAAAATATTACCGGCCTCCTGTGCCGTGATCTGCACGTTAACGGCATTGTAGTAGTCGATCTGCCGGTCATAGGTATAATTGTAGATCATCTGGGGGATGAACTGGCTCTGGAAACTCAGGGCCACGGCCGGGTTGGCGTCCATGATCGAATCAAAGTCGAGAGTGGTGTTGATCAGCTTGGTATAAGTCAGCTTCAGCGGGGTGAAGGTGTTGCTCACATGCCGGCGCCAGTGCCAGTCGTAGTTGACCGAGGCGTTGAACTGCGCCATCTTGAAATAGTGAGGTCGGTTGAGCAGGTCGGCGTTGAGCTGGAAACGCGTCCAGTTGAGCTGGCGCCGGCTGCGTTTTATAAACTTGGGAGCAAGCAGTCGGGGGAAGGCGAGCGAGCCCGTGATGCCGGCTTCGTAGGAGTTGAAGATGCCGTTATGGTTGCCGCGGCCTGTCTGCCATTCATAGGTACCGGTGAGCTGCACCGAAAGCTGCTCGCCGCCGCCGAAGACATTGCGGTTGGTGAGTCCGAGGGTGAGTCCCGGGCCTATGTAACTGTTGCTCTTGGACGAGGCATTGACTTCTATTGTGGCTTCAAGTGGAGCGTCAAACGTGCAGTTCACGAGCACGTCAAGCGTGGGCTCCTTGGCGGTGGTGTCGGGCATCGCCGATACATCTATTCCGCGGAAGATGCCGAGACGCGCCAGATAGGTCTGCGTGTTGTTCATGTCGCGCACCGAGAAGGTGCGGCCCTGCTTGAAGGTAATGCACTCGGGAATCAGCGCGCGGCGCAGGCGCGTGGGCTGCATCTGCACCAGGGTCAGTCCGGGCCGCATCTCGAAGGTGTCCGGCACCTGCGCGCCCTTGTAGCGGTTGACTACGACGGTGACATGGCCGGTCTTGTATTTGTTACCGGCCCAGGCGGGCATATTATTGGCAACGTCGAGGCGCAGGGCGATCTTGCCGGGCGTCTGCACGCTGTCGGCCAGATATTCGATATAATCGGGACGGAAGAAATAGTAGCCGCGATTGCGCAGGGTGTTTGTGATGCGGTTGCGGGCGATGCTCAGCGAGTCGGTCGAGAATCTCATGCCCTGCTGCAGGTAAGGATCGCGACGGGCGATCGAGTCGAGGGCATGGAGCAGGGCGGTGCTGTCCGGGGCATATTCAATGGTGTCCAGCGGGAATGCCGGTCCGGGATTAATTGTGTAGACTATCTTGGCCTTGCGCTTGTTGCGCGGATGCACGAGTTCATAGGTAGCCGTGCCGCGGAAGAAGCCGTTATTGTCAAGAATCTGCTCGAGCATCTTGGCGCGAACGGTCGGACGCACGTCGGAAACCAGTACAGGTTCCTCCACAAGGGTTTCGTAGAGCCAGTGGCGGAAGCCTTTCTCGGGATTTGGCCAGTTGTTGTAAACCCAGAGTCCCAGGGGGAAAGGATAGCGCCACCTGAGCAACTTGAAATAGTTGTTGGGAGCGACATCGACGGCCTCGAGCAGGTCGCTCTGCAGCTCGGACGGAACAGTATAGACAGTGTCCTCAAACTCCGACTTTTCATACTTTATGGAGGTGCCGGTATAGAGCAGCTCACCCTCGGGTATGCGAGAAGTGGTCGAGCACGACCACACGGCCGACGCTGCGGCGGCGACGGCAAGCAACTTGGCAAGTATCTTCTTCACTTTCATTTTTCAGCGGCTTGTGTGGTTGTGGCGCCTTGGAATTCTGACTTTTCGCCTCTGAAGAGGTTGCGCAGGGTCGAGAGTTTGCGGCGGTATACAAAGCCCACGCCCGTGCGCGTGATTTCGCCTTCGAGAATACTTTCATAGCCCGTGTGGCGGAACAGGCGCAGGTACATCGTGCGCGCGTTGTTCAGGAAGTATTCAAAGGATATGTCCTTGATTAGATTCTGCGAGAAGCTCTCGTCGGCGTTGGCATCCGTCGAGTAGTTGCCTCCCACGACGATCTTGAACCGGTCGTTGAAGAGCGACTTCGACACCTGGTAGGAATAGCTCGTCGTGGTCGAGGTCGAGCCGTTGTAGGTGCGGTCATACTGGTCTACACCGAAGCTAAGGTCCACGCCCTTGATCGTGCGTGCCGCCCAGGAATTAAGCTGCGATGTCAGGAAGGAGTAGATCATGTTGCCCGAGAGGTTGGAGTTGGCCGTCGTGCCGGGGCCGGTGTAGACGTTGTAGAGCAGCATGTTCATGGCCTGGTTGGCGCGCTGCTCGGGGCTCATCGTGCGCAATTCGTTGGCCACGGTCACGTCGTCGTCGGTCGACAGGTCAAAGGCTACGTTCATCGTGTTGAGCGTGCCGGTCACTGCCAGCGACACGTCGAAGTTGACCAGGCGCGAGTTCTGGCCCGTCTGGGTCACGTTGGCTTTCAGCACGTCGACTGCATGGATGTTGAGCGTGGGATTCATCATGTCGCCGCTGAAGGATATGTAGGACCCGTTCTCGAAGGTGAAATATTTCTCGCTCATGAAGGGCGGGGTATAGCGCACGAAACCGTTGTCGATGTTGATGCGGCCCGTCAGTCGCGGATCGCTGAAGGGCATCATCGTCATGTTTACTGTTCCCTCGGGCTGGAGGCTCACTCGGTTGCGGCTGTCGGTCGAGAGATCAACGTTGATAGTGCTACCGTTGTGGAGCACGAGCGACGCCTGCATCATCAGGGCCATCGCGCTCTGGTTCAGGCTGTCGGCAGCCAGCACGGCGGCGGTGTCGGTGAAGTTGACAAATTTCACCAGCTCGCCGGTCGAGTGGTTCTGGATAGCTGCCTCGGCATCAGACATCACATATGTTATATTAGTGCCCGGGAGCACGTCGAGGGTGGCGTTGATGCGCATGAAGCTCATGTTGCCTTGTACCGAGGCATTCAACCCTATCAGACCCTTGCCGTAGATGTCGGCACCGCGGGCAGCCTTCTTTGTGTTGCAAAGCTCAAAGTCGTTGGCCGTCAGCTTAAGGTCGATCTGGGGCGACGATATTTCGCGAATGTCGACCGTTCCGTCCAGGGCGAGGGGATTGCCGTTGGTCCCCGAGATCGAGAAGCTGTCAAATGTCACGATATTCTCCTTCACCGGTATCTTGACGTTGCTCACGGGGTAGGTCGTGCCGGTCATGTTGAGCTTGACAGCGGTAGAGTCAAACTGCAGCCAGCCGTCGAGCCCCGGAGCCGATGCCGTGCCGCTGATTACCATCTGACCGTTGAGAGTGCCCCGCAGCGAGGCCATGTCGGCCGGCAGGAAGGGATTGACAGTCGTCAGCGGGAAATGGATCATCGAGAAGTCGAGCGCCAGCGGCGAGCCGGCGGTGGAGTCGTTCAGGGCGCCGGCGATGGTTATCGTCTTGACGCCGTCAACCGATAGGTCGACATTGGCGCGCACGCGACCTGCGGGAGTGGTGTTGACACTCAGGTCAGCGCCGATGGTACCCACGCGCTCGCGGTTATACATCAGGTCGGTGATTGAGACCGTTCCCTTGCCGTTGATATCGTTGTCCTCGCCGCTCACGGCGATGTTGGCGTTCAGAAGACCCGCCATCGGAGGCGCGAAGGGATTGATGTTGACCCAGTCGGCTATCTGGATATCGCTGATCTGAACGATGAGTTCCTCGTTGAAGTCGTGCTCGCCCTCGGGGTGCTGCGTGTAGATGGCCAGCGACGACCCGGCACCGCTCATGTGGAGGTTGGCGTCGAGGTGCTTGTGGGCAAACGACCATTCAAGGAAGTTGTCTTCGTTGACCGTCCAGGGCTGGTAAGCGATCGTGGGATCGGTCGGATCGATGCGAAGTACCACAGAGGAGTCGTTGAGCTCGGCGGCGAGCCCCACGTTGTAGCCCTGGCGACCCTTGATGTTGTGCTGGCTCAGTGTGAGGCCCAGGCGGTTGTCGGCCAGGTAACCGTCAAGTTTCACATGGGCCCACTCGTCAAATGATCCCGGCCGGTTGTCGACGTGGCCGGTGAATATCATGCGGGGACCATACTGGGCCAGCGACATATTGATCGTGTCGAGGCGCATCGTGGGCGTGTAGAACCCGAGCATGTTGAGGTCAAAGGTGAGGGTGGAGTCGTTGGAGGCGTTCACCGCCAGGCGCTTGAAGCCCATGCGGTCTTCGTTGAGAATATCGGTGATGGCATTGTTGCTGCCGGCGTTGATGTCGAGCACAAAGGGCGGCAGGGCGCGTTGCAGGCGCTCGACGTCGACAGTATGGGCAGCGATTTCCTCGTCGATGACCGTTCCTATGGTGCCCATGCGCGCAAGCAGCGAGTCAAGCGGATTGTCGGAGCTCAGGAACGCGTAGAAGTCGCGGTTGTGCAGCGAGACGTTGGTCACCGAGTCGTTGGAGTTGAGGTGGGCGAGCACATTGTTGATATCGAATGACCCTACGGAGTCGCGGTAGTTGAGGTCGCGCACGGTGAGGCGTCCGTCAATAGTGTTGGTGGTCGGGGTGTAAGACACGGCGCCGTTGAGATTGGCGTTGACTCTCACTTGGCCCGGCATCAGCCCGAGGGTCGTCAGGTCGGCATATACATTGTTGAGCTTCGCGTTCCACACATAGGTGTCGCCCGCGAGATTGCCCCCGGCCTCTAGATCAAACCGTGCTGATGGGTTGTCGCCCTTCAGTTGCAGCGTGGCTTCACCGTCGTGCACGGCAACAGTGCCGCTCACGGCGGCGTAGTCATAATTCATATAAACGGCGCGCTTGACGTCGAGCGTCGCGTCGAGATCCATCTTGGGCGACGTCGGGTCGAGGCCGCGGCCGTTGGCATGGATATCGGCTGTGATGGCGCCTACGCCGAGCAGCGGCATGAAGGCGTTGACAGGGAAATCGTTGGTGGCGAGATTCACGTCGTAGGCCTCGGCATTGCCGTTCCAGTCGGCGTTGAGGTCGATGCGCCCTTTCCCGGTGACGGCCTGTAGCTTACCGCGGATGCGGCCTGCGTGCATGTCGACGTTGCCCGTGAGGTTGGTGAGCGGTATATTGAATTCCTTGGCGGTCTCTTTGCTCAATAGTGCGTTTTTCAGCGGATTAAGATTGATGAAGGCACCGCTCAGCGCAAGGTTGCCACCGAGACGGGCCGGGTCGAAGACATTCTGCAGTCTGCCGCGGCCGCGCAGCTTCACGCAGCCGTTGATTGCCACGGCGAGGTCCCTGACAGCTAAGTCGCCCGCCGTTCCCTTGATGTCGGCAAGGGCATAGACAAGGCTCGTGCGCGGGAGTGTGGCGAGCATCGGCCCGGCAGCCGGGAACATCAGGGCCGCGTCGGCCGTCGACAGGTAGCCCTCGAGGTCGAGGCCGAGGACGGTCGAGGGGTCGGTCGTCATATCGCCCATGCCTAAGATGCCGTCAAAGGCGAGGTCGGTGTTATTGACTGTCGTGACGCGGAAATCGCGCAGGCATGTGGCAACCGAGTCCACGGCTAAGGTGCCGGTAGCCGTGAGGTTGACACCGCAGCGCTCGATACCGCTGATGTTCAGCGGAACAGTCACGAGCGTTTCGCGGTTATAGAAATTCTTGATGCCGAGAGCAACGGAATCCACGCTGATGTAGGTAAAATCAAGTCCCGGCAGCGGTTCCACGCCGCGGGTTGTGTAGAGCGCCTGTGATTGGTCAAATCCGATGCTGTCGATCTTGATTGTCCAGGGCGGCGAGGTCGAGGTTGACGGCGGAATCACGGGCGTGGCGGCAATCGTTGCCGAGTCGGGAACGATATAAGCAGCATTCAGTCCCTTTCCGAGGAACGATCCTATGCTGATAACCTGCTGCTTCATGTCGATGAGACCGTCGGATAGAACAGCGCGTGGAAGCGACACCCCGAGCGAGTCGATCGTCGGCAGCATGCGCATGTCGAAGCTGAAATCGTCCAGGTCGATGCGCTTCAGGGCAATTTTCATCTCCGTGGGTTCCACGGTTGTGGTGTCGACCGGGGTAGGGATAGGATTCATCAGCATGTTGACCGCGCCGTGGGCTATGCGTCCCCGCTCTACATTGATATCCATCGTTTCGAGAGTCACCTTGGCGTCGTCGAGCGACAGCGTGTCGGCCTTGATAGTCATATACATGGCCGAGTCGGGGGCGCCGATAATGATTGACGCGTCGCGCAGCATGGTTTCCTTCAGCTCGGCGCGTCCCTCGAGCAGAGGTGCTACAGCGACCGACGTCGACAGAGCTCCCGCCTGAATCACCTCACCCTCCATCGTGAGCTTCACATCCGTGGCCTCAAGGTCAAGCGGGAAACTCAGCTTGAAGCCTCCGAGTTCAACCTTCATGGGCCCATCGGCCATCACCGAGTTGACATACTGGCGGATAAGTTCCTGACTCCATGACGAATATACGAGTACCAACACCGACGCTACAAGCAACACAAGCGACATCAGTACCCAACATAAAACCTTAAAGGTTCCGGTTATAACTCTCGAGATTTTCACTACGATTCAAAATAATGTCCAAAATTAGTCAATTTTTTTTACCCGACAAAAAAACATCGATTTACATCCCGTTCTTTAGTCCTTCCTTCTGTTCTTAACTCCTCCTTCCATGCTTCTGTCGTTCTATCCCTCCCTATTAAACTCACGTCATTCCTTCTGTCCTTAAGTCATCCTTCTGTTCTTCTGTCCTCCCTTCTGTCCTTCTGTCTTTAACGATTATTAACTCTCGCTTAAGATTGGAATTATACAAAATAGCTACCTTTGCAATATAATTTATATGTATAAATCTTATACCATGCATTGAGTTGCCCGAATAGGAAAGCCATTGCCCCGTCACGCCCTCGTGCCCGGGCCATAACCATATATAAACTAATTAAATATCACAAATAACTAATCAATTATCGTATGAAAAAACTTTTACTTTTATTCACGCTGCTC